>DATLJJ010000213.1:0-3443 GCA_035538975.1 Sphingomonas sp.
ATCCTGCAGAACCTCCTCTCGGAGGGCATCTCGATCCGCGACGTGCCGACGATCCTCGAGGGTATCGCGGAGGCGGCGCCGCTGACCTCGAACCTCACCCAGATGACCGAGCATGTCCGCGCCCGGCTCGCGCGCCAGATCAGCGCATCGCAGGTGCGCGGCGACGCAATCCCCGTGGTCACGCTCTCGGCCGAATGGGACCAGGCGTTCGCGGAATCGATCCTCGGCCAGGGCGACGAACGCCAGCTGGCGATGGCGCCCTCCGCGCTGCAGCGCTTCATCCTCTCGGTGCGCGAGACTTATGACCGGCTGGCGCAGGACGGCGAGATTCCCTGCCTGCTCACCAGCCCGGCGATCCGGCCCTTCGTCCGCTCGATCATAGAGCGCGTGCGGCCCGCCACGGTGGTGCTCTCGCAGAACGAGATCCACGCCCGCGCCCGTATCCGTGCGCTCGGCACGATCGGCTGAAAAACCGCACCGACCATTTCCGTCCTATAATGAACTGAAGCGGTCCCCCGGGGCCGGGCAAGAGGGGCCTGGATGAACATCCTTCCGTTCGGTTTTCCCATCGGCAATGGCGCCGGATCCGGTGTCGCCGTCACACCGCAGCTTCCCCCTTCGGGGCTGGGCTTCGCCGTCGCGCTGGATGGCGCGCTCGGCGGCGGCGCAGGGATTGCGAACGGCGTGTTCGGGTTTCCGACGGCCGGCGGGTCCGCGGCGCAGATCGACGGGATGCCGGTGCTCGATCTGGCTGCCGGCACTCCAGCTTCCGAGGCGACAGCGGGCATCTTGCCGCCGGCCGTGCCGATGGCCCAGCTCCTCACCACTGCCGCGCGCATTTCTACCCCCGCCGCACCCGCGGGAGAGGGTCCGACCGAGGGCGCCGCGGTGCCCGTCGCTACCGATCCGGCGCAGCCCGACACCGGGATACCCGTTGCCGAGCCGAAGCCGGCGGTGACGCAGCCCGGCGCGGGGATACCAGCCGCCAATCCGAAGCCTGCCGCGACTGCCGAGGCACCCGAGATCGCCACCCCCGTTACTGCCGGCGAACAGCCAGTGATCGCCGCCGAAGCAGCCCAGCCGCAAGCGCCGGGCCAGCCGGCGAAAGCGCAGCCACAAAAATCCTCCAGACTCGCCGCCGATGCCGCGGAGCCGCCGGTCGCACCGCAGACGCCCGACGCCGGTTCGGCGCTGCCGCTTCCCACTGCAGTGCCAGTCGCCGCCACGGCTCCGCTCGTCCAGTCGCAGGCCGCCCCCGCGGAACCTTCGGCTGCGGCACCGGCGCCGCGCAAGATCGGCACCGCGCGCTCCGCACCTGCCGCATCCGTTCAGCAAGACGCTCCCGCGGCGCCCCCCTCGGCTGACGGCGGCTTCGCGCGTGCGGTCGCCGGCCGCGGCGACGCCGATGGGCAGAAGGGGGCGGATGCCGGCCAGCAGCAGCAACAGCCGCTCGTCCAGGAGGCCGCCGCCAAGCCCGCGGGAACCCAGCCCGCGGCGCACTTCCAGCCGGCACCCGCCTCTGAGCCCGCGCGCCATGCGGCGGCAGCAGCCACTCCCTCCCCCGCCGCGCCTGCGGGTGAGCCGGTCGTCACCGCACGCCCGGGCCAACTCGGGCATTCGATGGGCGTGGAGATCGCCCGCAAGATCGAATCCGGCGAGGAGACGCTGCGCGTCCGCCTCAACCCCGCCGAACTCGGCCGCGTCGAAGTGACGCTCGGCTTCGATGATCGCGGCAGCCTGCAGGCAACGATGCGGACCGAGAGCGCGCAGGCGCTCGACCTGCTTCGCCAGGACGTGCCCGACCTCGCCCGCACGCTCGATCAGGCGGGCGTGCGTACCGACGCACAGAGCTTCCGCTTCGAGAATCGCGCCGGCGACGGCGGGGGCAACCAGTCTTCGCCGCAGCAGCAACAGCGCGGCAACCAGCAGCACGCCCAGCAGGGCGATTTCGAAACCGAAGACCAGCCGTATCGCGCGATCCGCGGCGACGGCCAGGTCGATCTCCTCGCCTAGGAGCCAGCAATGACCACCGTTTCCTCCACGAACGCCGCAGCGGCGACCGCCACCGGCGCCGCCTCGAAGCTCAACGCCGACTTCGACATGTTCCTGAAGCTGCTCACCACGCAGATGCAGAACCAGGACCCGCTCGATCCGATGGACACGTCGGAATACACGCAGCAGCTCGTCCAATATTCGGCAGTCGAGCAGTCGATCGAACAGACCAACACGCTCAAGTCGATCCTGGGCAGCCTTGGCACGCAGAGCCTCACCCAGGCCTCCTCGCTGCTCGGCAAGATCGTCGAGACCGATTCGGAGACCGCCGGCCTGACCGACGAGGTGCCGGCGCAGTGGAGCTGGAAGGCGGACCGCAGCGCCGCGACGCTCACCGCTACGATCACTGACTCCAAGGGCCGCGTGGTAGATACCCGCACGGTCGAAGCCAATGCCGCCACCGGCGTGCTCCAGTGGGACGGGCTGACCAGCACCGGCCGCCAGATGGACGCGGGCGACTATTCGATCGAGCTCACCGCCAAGGACGCGTCGGGCACCGACGTGCCGGTCACCGTGCATGCGATCGGCGTCGTTAGCGACGTCCAGTTCGAGAACGGCAACGTCAGCCTGACCGTCAACGGCACGCAGGTCCCCACCACGTCGCTGGTCCGGATCGCCGGCTAGGTAGTAACCCGGATCGGGCCCACCCGGATCGGCGAGCTTCTATAATGAAATCGAGAGGCGGGGTTCGCATCGATCCCCTCGCGGCTCCCGCCTCTCTCCGCCCGCTATTCCGCGGCCAACTTCCCACTTTTCCCGCGTTTTCGGCAATAAAGTTGCGACCACGCGCAAGGGAATTTCCCGGAGCGGCACCGTCATTCGGCGCCGGGTCATCGCCGGAAGATTACAAAGATTACACCCTCCCCCCTGGTTTTCTCCGTCGTGCGGGGCCGCGAACGCTTCACGATCGGCGCAGGCTCAAAGGGTTCCGTCCAAAGGCTCCGACGGTTCAAAGAGCGGCCGCCGACGTCGGCGGAACGCCAGCCAAGCAGGCGAAATCCTACATTGCAAGGGCATGCGGAGGCCGCCGGGGATCTGACGCCCCAGGTCCTCCCATGGAGGCGGATGGGGATCGCGCGGGCCGCAGGTGGTGGTGGCGTAGTATCAGCAGACGGTGCCGCTCGCGGAGAATACCCCTCCACCATGCTGCGCATGGTCCCCCTCCCCCTCCGGGGGAGGATCTATGAAGTCCGCAGTGAATCGTTCGCTCCGACAAACGGCCGGCACAAAAAAGGCTCGCGCCGTTCGGCACGAGCCCCGGTTTGTGGCGGGAGGAAGCCTCAGCCGTTGGCGGCGGAGCGCAGCGCGATCGCGGGTTCGGGCATCTGGACCACCTGCGCGGGGCCGGACACCGGTGTCGGGGCCTCGCGGACGGCATAGCCCTGGAGCGT
>DATLJJ010000214.1:0-6087 GCA_035538975.1 Sphingomonas sp.
TGCCGCCGGCCGGGCGCAGCTTCCTCGGCTATGTGCGCGAGGACGGCCGCGTCGGCACGCGCAACGAGATCTGGATCCTGCCGAGCGTAGGCTGCGTCGGCCGCACCGCCGAACGGATCGCGGCCGAAGCCGGGCGCCGCCACGCGGGCGAAGTCGACGGTGTCCATGCCTTTCCGCATCCCTACGGCTGCTCGCAGCTCGGGGACGATCTCGGCGCCACCCGCAGCATGCTCGCCGCGCTCGCCGCACACCCCAATGCAGGCGGCGTGCTGCTGATCGGGCTGGGCTGCGAATCGAACCAGATCGCCCGGCTGATCGAGGAGCTGCCCGAGGGGCAGCGCCGCAACATTCGTACGCTCATTGCCCAGAATTCGGCGGACGAGCTCGAGGAAGGGCTCGCGCTGGTGGCCGGGCTGGCGGCCGAGGCGGTGAAGGTGAAGCGCCAGCCGGTGGGCCTCGACCGACTCGTGCTGGGCGTGAAGTGCGGCGGTTCCGACGGCTTTTCGGGTCTGACCGCCAATCCGCTCGTCGGCCGGATGAGCGACCTGGTCGCGGCCGCGGGCGGCAGCGTGGTGCTCACCGAGATCCCCGAGATCTTCGGCGCCGAGCAGATGCTGATGGACCGCGCCGAGAGCGCACCGGTGTTCGAAGAGGTCGTCGGCGTGGTCAACGACTTCAAGCGCTATTTCCTCAGCCACGGCGAGCCGGTCTCCGAGAACCCGTCGCCGGGCAATCTCGCCGGCGGCATCACGACGCTCGAGGAGAAGTCGCTCGGCGCGGTGCAGAAGGCCGGCCATGCCACGGTCGCCGACGTGCGCCGCTACGGCGAGCGAATCCGGCGGCCCGGCCTGACCTTGCTCGAAGCTCCTGGCAACGACGCGGTGTCCTCCACCGCGCTTGCGGCTTCGGGCGCGACGGTGATCCTCTTCACCACCGGACGCGGGACGCCGCTCGGTTTCCCGGTCCCTACGGTCAAGATCGCATCGAACAGCGATCTCGCGCGCCGCAAGCCCGGCTGGATCGATTTCGACGCGGGGCAGGTGCTCGACGACGGGTTCGAATCGGCCGAGGCCGCGCTGCTCGACCGGATCGTCGCGATCGCCTCGGGCGAGGAGACGGCGGCCGAGCGCAACGGCGAGCGCGAGATCGCTTTCTGGAAGCGTGGCGTAACGCTCTAGCCCGATCGTGTGACGAGCAGATGCAAAATTCGCATTGGCCCGTTGCTCTTGACACCGGTTTCCCTTATCCGGCGAACGAACAAATTGCCGCAAGGCCAGTCAGAGAGGAAAGTAGCCAGGTGGGATCCGTACAGTTCGCCGACGAAGCGCGCCGAATTGCCGAGAGCTTCGTCGAGGCGCGGCGCGCCCGGCGTGGGCTCCCTGACTATCCGGGCCAGATCCCGCCGGCGCTCGATGACGCCTATGCGGTGCAGGATTTCGCGATCGGTCTCGACGGCCGCCGCGTCGGCGGCTGGAAAGTGGGGCGGATCAATCCGCCGCGGGATGGAGTAGATCGGCTTGCTGGCCCGATCTTCGTGGACAGCATCTATGCTGCCGACGGCGAAAGCCTGCCGATGCCGGTCTTCGCCCAGGGTTTCGGCGCGGCTGAGGCCGAATATCTGCTGCGCTTCGGCAAGGCGCCGCCCGCGGGCAAGCGCAGCTTCACCGAGGAAGAGGCGGCCGATCTGATCGACGCGGTGCACGTCGGAATCGAAATCGCGAGCTCGCCGCTGCCGACGATCAACGAGCTGGGACCGACGGTCACGATTTCGGACTTCGGCAACAACAACGGGCTGGTGATCGGGCCGGCTATCCCCGACTGGCGCAGCGCCGGCATCAAGGCCTGGCCGGTCGAGCTGCTCATCAATGACGAGCAGATCGGCGCGGCCACCGCGGAGACGATGCTCGACGGGCCGGTGGGGGCGGTGCGCTTCCTTCTCGAGCTGATGGCGGCGCGCGGGATTGCGCTCGAGCCGGGCCAGTGGGTGTCGAGCGGCGCAGTCACCGGCGTGCATCAGGTGAAGCCGGGGGATGCCGTGGTGGCGCGCTTCGGTGATGGCCTCGAGACGCGCTGCACGATCAGCGCGTGGTGACCGGCGCGGCTGCCTCCATGACGAATGCAGGCGGGAGGCGCTGGTGATTCGGTTGGGGCGGCGCGCAGTGCTCGGCGGCTTTGCTGCTTCGGCTACGCTTGCGGCCGTCCCCGTGATGGCGCGACAGTCCGGCAGCGACGTCGAGCTGCTTGGCGCGCTGGATGCATCGGGTACTTATGCCGAGCGGTTGGCGCGGCTTGAACGCTTCGATCCCGAGGCGCTCGTGCCGTCCCGGCGCGCCGACCTGTTCACTGTGCGCTCGGCGCTTGCGATCGACGTCGAGCTTGCGCGGTTGATACCGGGCGGCAAGGATGGCGGCCCCTATCGCCTGCCGCTCGCCGGCGAGCCCGGCGTCTGGCGCCACGCCAACGGTGCGCGCGCCTATCGCTTATTGCTGGAACGCCAGATCGGGCTGGCGATCGATCCAGAGGCTGCGCATCGCCGGTTCGAGCGAGAGATCGCCCGGCTATCCCGGCGGGCGGATGCGCTGATGCGCGGGCTCGGCTTCGCCACCGGAAGCATCGCGGAACGCTACACGGCCCTGTTTGCCGATCCGCGTTGGCATTATCCCGATAGCGATACCGGGCGCGACCGCGCCGTTGCCGACATGAACCGCTGGCTCGATCGCGCACGGCCACGCGTCGCCGAGCTGATGGGGCCCGTGCCGACCGAATCTCTGGAGGTGCGCGCCCGCCGGATGAGCCGCGAGGACGAGGCTGCCGGGAAGGGCGGGTACCGTGAGCTGCCCGTGGACGGTCGACCCGGGGGGTATTTCGTCGATCTCAAGGATATTGCGCGGCGGCCTGGCTGGAGCCTCGCGAGCGTCGTCCATCACGAGTTGCTGCCCGGCCATATGGTTCAGGGACCTATGGAAGCGGCGGCGGATCCGCATCCGCAGCGGCTTGCCTATTTGCCTGCATTTTCGGAAGGCTGGGCGATCCATGCCGAACAGGCGATGGCGACCGACGGCGTCTATCGCGGCGATCCGCTCGCCGAGCTCGGGCATATCCACTGGCTGCTCTTCCGCCTTGCGCGCGGGCTCGCCGACACCGGCATCCACCACCGCCGCTGGAGCATTGCCCAGGCACGCGCACAGGTGGAGGGCGTTCAGGGCGTGCCGGCCTATTTCGCGGCGTTCGACAGCGACGTCGAGCGGATCGGCCGCGAGCCCGGATTGCGGGCCGCGGAGGCGCTCGCCTGGCTCGAACTGTCGGCTCTTGTCGCCGCGCAGCCTTCCGATGCGGCACGGCGGCGGCAATACCAGCGTATCCTTGTTGATGGCCGCAAGCCTTTGCGCCTCTTGCGGGAGGGCAAGGCGTGATACATCGGACCGATTTGGTACCCACGTTCGGCTTTTCCCGAGCGGTTTATACCACTATCAGAAACATTGTCGCGCTATGCGGGACAGAATGAACGTATTGGGAGAGGCTGAATGAGCGACACGAGGGAGGCGGCCGTGATGAGCGCTGCCGGGCGTGTGGGGCGCTATCGGTGGATGATTGTGGCGTTGCTCTTCGCCGCCACGGTGATCAACTACGTCGATCGGCAGATGATCGGCGTGCTCAAGCCGACCCTGATGGCGGACCTCAAGTGGGACGAGAAGGATTTCGCCAGCGTAATCATCTGGTTCCAGTTCGCCTATGCTATCGGTTACATCGCCTTCGGCCGGATCGTCGACAAGGTCGGCGCGCGGATCGGCTACACGATCGCTTTCGTCATCTGGCAACTTGCGCACATCGCGCATGGCGCCGCTACGACGATGACGCATTTCGCTCTCGCCCGCTTCAGCCTGGGCATCGGCGAATCGGGCAACTTCCCCGCGGGCATCAAGGCGGTGACCGACTGGTTCCCTGCCAAGGAGCGTGCCTTCGCGATCGGCGTGTTCAACGCCGGCTCGAACATCGGCGCCATCATCACGCCGCTGGTGGTGCCGCTGATGGTCATCGCCTGGGGCTGGCGCAGCGCCTTCGTGATCACCGGCGTGGTCAGCTTCGTCTGGTTGGCCGCCTGGTGGGTCATGTACCGCAACCCGCGCCAGCATCCGAAGGTCAGCCAGACCGAGCTCGAGTGGATCGAGCAGGACCCGGCCGATCCGGTGACTCCGCTCGGTTATGGCGCGGTGCTCACGCGCAAGGAGACCTGGGCCTTCGCGCTGGGCAAGTTCTTCATCGACCCGATCTGGTGGTTCTTCCTCTTCTGGCTGCCGGGCTATCTGTTCGAGCGCTACGATCTGAACCTGCTCACCTTCGGCATTCCGCTGGCGGCGATCTATCTGATCTCGGACTTCGGCAGCATCGCCGGTGGCTGGCTTTCGTCGCGGCTCATGAGCGCGGGCTGGACGGCAAACCGGGCACGCAAGCTCACCATGTTCATCTGCGCCTGCCTGGTGGTGCCGGTTACCTTCGCCGAGTCGATCTCGAGCGTGTGGATGGCGGTGGTGATCATCGGCATCGCGACTGCCGCGCACCAGGCTTTCTCCGCCAATCTCTACGCGCTTCCGGCGGATATCTTCCCGCGCGCGGCGGTGGGTTCGGTGGTCGGCATCGGCGGTACGGCGGGTGCAGTCGGCGGGATGCTGATGTCGTTCTACGCGGGCGAGATCCTCGAACGCCTGGGGACCTATTGGCCGCTGTTTGCCGTTGCCGCGAGCGCCTATTTCCTTGCGTTGCTTTCGGTCCATCTGCTCTCGCCACGACTGGCGCGAGTGGATATCGCGCAAGCACCGCAGGCGTGATCGCCGCCAATCAGTACACGGAGTAAGTCGATGCCCAAGCCGCTGAAGCTCGATCCCGACCGGCTCTTCCCGGCAGAGGAGCGCACGCGTGGAATCGCGCGTGCCCTCTATGCCGAGGTGGCCGGTCTCCCGATCATCAGTCCGCATGGGCATACCGACCCGCGCTGGTTCGCCACCGACGAGAATTGGTCGAATGCGACCGAGCTGCTGCTCTCGCCCGACCATTATCTCTATCGCATGCTCTATTCGCAGGGCGTGTCGTTGGCGGACCTGTGCGTGCCGGACAAGCAGGGCATGCCCTCGACCGATCCGCGCAAGGCATGGCGAATCCTTGCCGGGAACTGGCATCTGTTCCGCGGCACGCCGTCGTCGATGTGGCTGAGCCATGTCTTCGTCGAGGTGTTCGGGATCGACGTCCAGCTCGATGTCTCGACCGCCGACCTCTATTACGACACCATCAACGAGAAGCTGGCGACCGACGCCTTCCGCCCGCGCGCGTTGTTCGACCGGTTCGGGATCGAGTTCCTCGCGACTACGGAGGGGCCGCAGGACGATCTCTCGCACCACCACGCGATCCACGACAGCGGCTGGGCGGGCCGGGTGGTGACCACCTATCGTCCGGACGCAGTGATCGACGTCGAGCATGAGCAGTTCGCCGGCGCGATGCGCACCTTCGCCGAAGTGACGGGCGAGGACGTCTACAGCTGGGATGGCTATCTCGCCGCGCACCGCAAGCGCCGCGCCGACTTCCGCGCGGCGGGCGCTACTGCGACCGATCACGGCCATGTAACTGCGCAGACCGCCAACCTTACCCGCGACGAAGCCGAGCGGCTGTTCCGCACGATCCTGTCGGATCGCTGGACGCCGGCCGACGCAGAGATCTTCCGCGCGCAGATGCTCACCGAGATGGCGGCGATGTCGGTCGAGGACGGGATGGTGATGCAGATCCACCCCGGCAGCTTCCGCAACCATAATGGCGGCCTGTTCGACAGCCACGGCCGCGACAAGGGCGCCGACATCCCGCTGCGCACCGATTACGTCAGCGCGCTCAAGCCGCTGCTCGACCGCTTCGGCACGAGCACCGATCTGTCGATCATCCTCTTCACGCTCGACGAGAGCACCTACGCACGCGAGCTGGCGCCGCTGGCGGGGCATTATCCGTGCCTGAAGCTGGGCCCGAGCTGGTGGTTCCACGACAGCCCCGAGGGCATGCGCCGCTTCCGTGAGATGACCACCGAGACCGCCGGCTTCTACAACACCG
>DATLJJ010000215.1:0-2707 GCA_035538975.1 Sphingomonas sp.
TCCCATTGTTCGATGATCGTCTGCAAGCGCGCCCGCACGGGGGCATCGTCTTCGGTCAGAAGGATCCGCCATGGCGCGCCGTGCTGCGGATTCTCGCCGGCGATCCCTGAATTCTGCATCCGACCGATCCGCCCGCCCCAACAAGTCCGTCCCGCACGCACCGGCACCCCCGGCGCGTCCGTCGGGCCGTCCGGCCCGTTCCTGAGCCGCGTCTGCGGACCGGCCAATACCATGTTCATGGTATTTCGGTCGACTGGCCCTGCCGATATCCGGTGCATCGGCAACAACATGGCTGCGGTTCCTGCGGACCTGCTCGCTGCGACGCATGCGCTTCGCGGCCGGGTTTCGTGCATCCGCATGCCCGGGGGACGGAATGATGGGGGTGGCCGCCAAATTGCGGAAGAGCGCGCTGCTGTGCGGATCGGGGGCGGGCCTGCTCGCATGGCTGCCCGCCGCAGCCCAGGATGCGGGCGCATTGCTGCGCCAGAGGCAACAGCAGCAGGAGCTGCGGACGCCGCGGCGGATCGAGCCGCCGGCAGAGACGCCGGCTCCGCTGCCCGAACGACCCGATACCGGCGAGCAGGTGCTGGTCCGCGAAGTGCGCTTCTCGGGCAAGCTCGCGCTGCTTCCGGAGGCCGAGCGCGCCCGCATCGCAGCGGCGATGCAGGGCAAGCGGCTGGGCATCGCCGGCATCCGCGCGGCGGCGGACGTGGCGACGCAGGCGATCCAGGCGCGCGGGCACATGCTCGGCCGTGCGGTGTTGCCCCCGCAGGACGTGACCGAAGGGGTGGTGAGGATCGAGCTGGTCGAGGGCACGCTGGGCGAGACGAAGATCGAGCGCAATCCCGGAGCGCGGATCGATCCCGCCCTGCTCGCACGCATCCTCGGCGCGCGCGACGGGGGAACAGTCGACAAGGCGGAGCTCGAGGCGGCGTTGCTGCGGATCGGCGACTTGCCGGGCGTCACCGCCCGTGCCCGGCTCGCTCCGGGCGAGCGGCCGGGCACCACGCGGCTCATCGTCGCGGTAGACGAGCAATCGCCGGTCGCGATCGACGCCGGAGGCGACAACGGTGGCGCCCGCAGCACCGGCCGCTGGCAGGCCAATGCCGCGGTCAGCCTGACCGACCTGACCGGCGCCGGCGAGTTGACCCGGATCGGAGGCTCGCTGTCCGAAGGGCAGAAATATCTGCAGGCGGCGCTCGCGCTGCCCCTCGACGCGAGCGGGATCACGCTCAACACCAGCTACGCCTTTCTCGACTATCGCAACCTGGATCCGCTCGGCCGCGCGCTCGATCTGAAGGGGCATGCGCACTTCCTCGCCTGGGGCCTGGAGGCAGGGCTGGTGCGTTCGCGCGCGCTCAACCTGCGGCTGAGCGCCGGCCTCAACTGGAAAGCGCTCGCTGACGACAGCCTGCCGGGACGGTTGCAGGACAAGCGAACTCTGGCCGGCACATTGAGCCTGCGCGGCGACGCGCGCGACGCGCTGGGCGGGGGTGGATTGACCAGCTGGTCGCTCGACTGGACCTGGGGCGACCTCGACCTGTCGCGCGTCCCCTCGGCACTCGCCGCAGACCGCGCCGGGCTTCGCACCGATGGCGGCTTCCACCGGGTCAATGGCAGCGTGGTGCGGCTGCAGAAGCTGCCCGGCGCCTTTTCGCTGCTCGCGCGCGCCTATGGCCAATGGGCGAGCCGCAACCTCGACAGCTCCGAAGAGCTCACGCTGGGCGGCCCCTATGCCGTGCGCGGCTACGGCGTCGGCGAAGGCCAGGGCGACGCCGGACTGATCGAAACCGTCGAGCTCCGCTACGATGCTCCGACGAGGACCGCCAGCGACGCGCTGCAGCTCGCTGCCTTCCTCGATGCGGGCCGGATCTGGATCAACGCCGAAACCGGGCGCGTGCCGCTGCTCAATGCATGCAGCTGCAACAGCTATGGTCTCTCCAGCATCGGCGCCGCGGCGCGCTGGACGCATCGCAATCTCAACCTGTCGCTGAGCTATGCCTATGCGCCCGGCAGCAATCCCGGGCGAAGCGCCATCACGGGCGTCAACGCCGACGGCAGCCGCGACCGGGTGCAGGCCTGGCTGCAGGCTGCAATCCGATTCTGAGGGGGATCGACATGACCACCACCCGCTGCAATCCGCTCCGCACCCGCCGCCTGCTGCGAACGCTCGTCCTCGCCTCGAGCGTCCTTGCCGGTCCCGCCTGGGCGCAGAGCCTGCCGAGCGGCGGACAAGTCGTGTCCGGATCGGCGACGATCAGCCGGAACGGCACTGCGCTGACGATCGACCAGGCTTCCGACAAGCTGATCGCCAACTGGGCGAGCTTCTCGATCGATCCGGACCACAGCGTCACCTTCAACCAGCCGACGGTTGACGCAGTCGCGCTCAACCGGGTGATCGGACAGGATCCGTCGAGGATCCTCGGTGCGCTCAAGGCGAACGGCAAGGTGTTCCTGATCAATCCCAACGGCATCATCGTCGGCAAGGAAGGCCAGGTCCAGGCGGGCGGCTTCGTGGCCTCGACGCTGGGCATCCGGGACGAGGATTTCCTCGCCGGCAACTATCGCTTCACCGGCAGCGGCGGGAGCATCGTCAATCAGGGCAGCCTGAAGGGCGCGGTGGTCGCGCTGATCGCGCCGAGCGTCAGCAACCAGGGCAGCATCCGGGGCGACATGGCGATGGCGGCGGGCAGCGACGTGCTGCTCG
>DATLJJ010000216.1:0-13083 GCA_035538975.1 Sphingomonas sp.
ACGCGCATGGTCTTCCTCCAATACGCAAGCGACGCGACGACCTTTTTCGAATACAGCGCCATTTATCGCGAACCCGAATGGATGAACCTGCCGCGCGGGCCCGATGTCTCACCGGCGTTGCGCTGGTATCCGGTAGTCAGCTTTCTGCAGCTGCTGGTGGACGCGCCAATGGCAATGTTTGCTCCGATCGGGCACGGGCATGTCTATGCTCCGTCGGACTATGTCAACGCGTGGATCCAGGTGACGGATGTGCGAGGGTGGTCTGCTGGTGAGATCGCACGGCTGAAGAACCATCTGTCCCAGCAAGCGCACCGTCGCGCCACGTCGTCGCTCGAACCACCGCGATAGCGTGACTTTGGTGTGACCCTGGTTGCCACGATGAAGCGCGGCGCGTGCAACAGCGCCTCATCCGATCGGCTTGCGATCGAGCCCCGACCCTGGCCTACTTCCCCAACACCGCCCGGCTCGCCACCTTGCGTCCGTCCACGCCCTCCGCAGTCAGCTCGAACCCGAACCCCCGGCTCCCCAGCCCTTCCACCGTGAACTCGAACGGATAGCTCGCATCGGTCAGCCGCTGCTGCCGCCCGCGCGCGTCGCGGTAGGTCAGCGTGACACTGCGCACCCTGGCGTCGTCGTCGCGGCAATAGACGAAGGCGCGGCGGCCGGTGCCGCCCAGCGCGAGCAGCATCGCGCGGGCGTCGCAGGCGGCGAGCGCGGCGTGATCGTTGGGGACCTTGCCGGCGCCCGCAAGCAGCGTGCGCTGGAAGCCGACCCTGGGGTTCGCCCCCTCGATCTTCACCGCAACGATCCCGCCGGCGAGCACCAGCACGTCGAAGCCGTCGCCGGCCGCTACTGCCTCGCCCTCGCTCGAGAGCTTGACCACTCGTCCCCCGGCCGAGACCCGCGCCGGGTCGAGCGTCACATGGCTGCGCACCGGCGCCTGCGACTGGTTGGTAAAGGCCAGATAGAGCGCACTGCCGCGATAGCCGGCGACATGGTTGAGCTCGACCGAGTCCGCGCGCACCAGCCCCTTGGGCATCCACAGCTGCACGCCCGCGTCGCCATAGAAACGGCCGGGCTTGTGCCCGTAAAAGCCGTTCTGGAGATAGGCATAGCCCTCGATATATTCGGCCGGGAAGTCGATCGCGCCGCCCGAGCGGACGTGCGCGTCGCTCACCAGATAGTCGAGCAGCATGCTCGCCATCGGCCAGATGTGATTATAGTGGAACGAGTTGACGCTCAGTTCCTCGTGGCGGTGGAGCGGGTAGTCGGTGCGCTCGTAGATGTTCGTGCGTGCGGTGTTGATGTGATAGCCGGGGAAGCTGCGATAGCGCCCGATGATCGCCGCCTTGGCCACCTGCTGCAGGAAGGCGTCGCCGCTGTCGGCGCCGATGCGCAGCATCCACGGCGCATAGTTGGCCATGAAGATCGCCCGGTGCCCGCTCGCCGTGCCCGAGCTTTCGGGAGTGAGCCCGATCTCGGAGAGCCGCCACGCCGGCACCTGCTCCTCGGGCGCGGTCATCGGCTTGAAGCCCCTGGACTTGAGGTACCAATAGACCGGCGCCTTGCCGCCCGGATTGACCGTCACCGTCTCGTCGGGGATCCGCGGCGCCATCCAGGTGAACATGGTGTAGCGCCGCGCGGCCATGTGCGCCGCATCGAGATAGCGCCGTTCCTTCGTCACCTCGTACAGCCGGTAGAGGTTGATGAAGTCGGGCACGAAGCCGGTCCAGAAGAATTGCGCGGGCTGGTCGAAGGCCGTCGAGAGCGTGTCGACGCGCGACTTGAGATAGGCGTCGGCGCCGCGCGTTGCGGCGCCGAGATACTGCTTGTCGTCGGTCGCCAGATAGAGGTTGAGCGCGTTCTGCCAGCTGTCGCCGCGCTCGGCGACGTCGAGGTTGCGCACGCGCGTCTGGCCGTAGGCCTCGCGCGCCAGCTCGAGGTAGAGCGGGTTGCTGCGCCCGAAGATGTTGTAGAGCGCGGTCAGCTCCGAAAGCGGCGCCGCGGGCCCCTTGAGCGCGCGCGACGGGTCCTGGATCTTCTGCTTCGGATCGAGGCTGAACAGGAACTTCTCGCGCGAGAGCTGGTACTCGATCACCGGCGCCGCGCGGCCCTCGAACAGCTCGGGGCGGTCGGCAATCAGCGCGAGCTCGAGCGGGTTGAGGCTGCTGACGTTCTTCACTGCGCCGGGGACGTCCGTGGAATAGGACGGGCCTTTCAGCTCGGCGATCCAGTTGGCGTATTCGGTGAGCGAATAGTCGACGATATTGTCGAACGCGGTGTTGAGCGACGCGATCGCATTGCGGCGATGGTCGCGGAAGCCATAGACGCTGCGCGCCAGCTTCTCATAGGTCCGCGTGATGTCGCTCGCCTGCTCGGCGACGGTGTAGAAGCTGAAGCTGGTGCTGTCGCCCGCCTTCAGCTTGGAGCCCGCGCCGCCCATCACCGGCGCGAAGATCGTCGGCTGGGCGCGCCCGTCCTCGCCGCGCGCGGCGATGCCGAAGCGGCTGTTGTCGAGCAAGGGCAGCGGCTGGAACGGGAATTCCTCGGCCGCGGCGAGCGCGCCATAGACGCGGTCGCCCTTGCGGACCAGCGCGGTGGGCAGCGTCGCCTGGAAGGCGAGCGTCAGATAGCTCTTCGCCGGCATCCGGCGCTCCTGCCAGATCAGCGACTGCCAGACCTCGTCGGCCTGCGCGGCGTCCTGCGCCGGCGCGCCGACATAGCCGACCGAGAAATAGCCGGGCACCCTGGCCTTCAGCCGGTAGCGGATGAGCGGATAGGGCTTGCCCGCGGTGACCACTTCGGCCTCGAGCGCGAAGCGTGGGTTCTCGGCGAAGGCGAGCGTCCAGCCCTCGGCGGTGCGCGTCACCTTGCTCGGCTTGAGGCGGACCTGCTCGCCGCTGTTGAAATAATTGGCGGTGCGCGCCTCGGCCGAGGCGTCGAGGATGCGGTCGTCGAAGCCGTCGCCCTGGGTGGCGGCGGAGCGCTTGACGTCGGCCAGGTCGGCGCGCGCCGGGTCCTGCGCCAGCCAGGTCGCGACATTGTACGGCGTCCTGGCGATGCCCGCGGGGCGCATCGCCATCCTGGGGTCGGTCTCGCGGTAGAGCACCACGAACTCGAGGCCGAACTCGCCGAGCGGCGGCGCCTCGGCCGCGGCGCCCGGCGCGATCGCGTCGCGCGGACCTGCCTGTAGCGGCATCGATGCCGTGAGCGCGGCCACTGCCGCCGTTGCCGTCAGGGCCAGTCCGAGCGAACGCAACATCACGCAATCCTTACATGAAAGCACCGCGGCGCGAACGCGCGCCGCGGTGTGGGCAGCGAGTGGCTTACTTGCCGAAGCGGACGCGGACACCGGCAGTGAAGGTACGGCCGCCGAGGCGATAGGTCTGCGTCGCTTCCTCGAACACGCTGTAGCGGCGGTTCGGCTCGTTGGTCAGGTTGGTCGCCTCGAAGTAGAGCTTGGTGTTGTCGCTCAGGTCGAAGTTCATCGACGCGGAGAGGCTGCTGAACGGGCGATAGAAGCTGCCGCTGCCGCCCGCCGAGATGCTGGACAGATATTTGCTCCGCCAGTTCCACGCCACGCGGAAGCCGATCGGCCCCGTCTCGTAATAGCCGACCAGGTTGACATTATACTTGGACAGCCCCGCCAACGGCAAATCCTCTCCGGTCCGCACGTCGAGGATACCGGTGCTGCTGTCGATATAGGTGAAGGTGGCGTTGACCCCGAAGCCGCCGAGCAGCCCCGGCAGGAAGCTGAGCGGCTGGCTCATCTGGGCTTCGAGACCCTTGATCTTGCCCCCGGCGCCGTTGACCGTGCGCGTGACCGCGAAGAGCCCGTCGGGGTTGTTCACCGGATCCGGCGTGAAGCCTGGAATCTCCTCGAAATACACGCGGCGGTAGAGGAAGGTCTCGACGTCCTTGTAGAAGAGCGCGATCGAATAGAGCGCACCCTTCGACGGATAATATTCGAGCGAGGCGTCGAAGGCGTTGACGCGGAAGGGTTCGAGCGCGGGGTTGCCTACGGTCGCTACGCCGCTCGATTCGACCACCGAGAAGGAAGGAGTGAGGTCGGTCGTGTCCGCACGCGCCATGCTGCGCGCGGCGCCGAGCCGGAACAGCATCTTGTCGGCGAGCTGGAAGCGCAGCGCAGTGCTCGGCAGCCAGTCGTCGTAGCGGACGAACTGGTTGTTCGGGCGCACGCTGTCCGGATCGTAGCGGACGCCGGCCCAGCCGCGGGCGTCAACTTCGTTGCGAACGTAGCGCAGCCCCACGTTGCCCGTGAAGGGAATGCCGAAGAGCGACGATCCGAAGTCGAGCTGGCCGTAGCCGGCATAGGTCGTCTCGGCGAGGCTGTAGGACGAGGTGGGGTCGAACAGCTCGGGCTCGCAGGTCGCGACGATCGCCTCGCATACATAATCCGAGGTGCCCAACGGCACGCCGACCATATAGGCGCGCGGGAAATCCCCCTCCACGCCCTCGAGGAAATCGGGGTATTCGGCCACGCGCCAATTGCCCGGGAAGTTGGTGACCGGCGCGGAGGTGCCCGAGAAGACCACCTGGTTGCGATAGGTGCCGCGATCAGAATCGACCCGGCCGTAGCGCGCGCCGATCTTGACGCGGCGCAGGAAGCCGTCGAGCTCCTGCACGGCATCGAGGCGCCCCGACACTTCCTTCGACGCATAGTCGAAGAAATTGTCGAACGACGTATTGAACACGAAGTTCGCCGGGTTGGTGAGGTCGAGCCCGTTCGGGAAAGTGACCGTGGGCACCAGCACGTCGCGGAAGTCGAATGACACCACCTGCTGGGTGCGGGTCTTGGTGCTCAGATAGGACTGGGTATAGTCCTGCCGCGCCTCCGAATAGGCGAACTCGCCCGAGATCGTCAGCCGGTCGGTCGCGTCCCAGCTCCCGCCGACCGCGCCCGAATAGATGTCGGTCGGCAGGCGGATGACTTCGCCATTGCCCTGTACATTGGTCGCGCGGAAGGTGCCGGCGATCAGGTTCTCGTGATCGTCGACCGTGAGCTGGGTGTAGGCGCTGCCGGTCGGCTGCAGCGGGATCGACAGCCAGTTGCGCTCGCGCACGGTGTTCGCATGCGCGTACAGGAAATCGAAATAGCCGCGGAAGCGCGACGACGGCGTCCAGTTTACGCTCGCGACGATTCCCAGCTTCTCGCGCTCCTCCTCCATAACCTGGAAGCGCAGATCGTTGATCCAGTGGACCGGCGAGCCGTCGCCGTTCGGATCGAGCGCGATCCCGGCGGGATTGTTCGCGAAGCGGCTGTCGAACGGCCGCCAGCCCGATGCGCTGTCGAACGCATCGTTACGGATGTTGAGCTTCTGGTAGTTGACGCCCAGCGTCACGCCGAGCGTCCCGTCGAACAGCGACTTGGAGACGAGCGCGGTGCCGCGGCCCGAAAGCTTGCCCGCCTTGTCCTTGTAGACGCCCTCAAGCGAGGCTCCGAAGAAGAAGGGACGGTTGGCCGAGGGCCTGCGAGTCAGGATGTTGACGGTGCCGCCGATCGAGCCTTCGATGTTCGAAGCCGCAGGGAGCTTGGTCACGTCCATCCGCGCCACCAGTTCGGACGGGATCAACGTCATCACGCTATAAGCGCCCTCGTCGGGGCCGTCGGGGCCGCGGCCATAGGGGCTGACCAGCGTGCGGCCGTTGAATTCGAGCCGGTTCTGGCGCAGGCCGCGGATCGAAATCTCCTTGGCCTCGTCGATCCCCTGCTCCACCTGCACGCCCGAAACGCGTGACAGTGATTCGGCGACATTGCGGTCGGGAAGCTTGCCGATGTCCTCGGCGACGATCGAATCGACGATCTGATCCGAGTCCCGCTTGATGTCGATGCTCTGCGCCAGACTCTCGCGGATGCCGGTGACGACGATTTCCTCGTCTACCCCGGTGGTTTCGGTCGTAGTTGCCTGGCCCGGGGCGCCGGTCGGCGTGGTCT
The DNA here is from genome assembly GCA_035538975.1 of Sphingomonas sp. Taxonomy (GTDB): domain Bacteria; phylum Pseudomonadota; class Alphaproteobacteria; order Sphingomonadales; family Sphingomonadaceae; genus Sphingomonas. The sequence goes on from DATLJJ010000216.1 coordinate 5,957, forward strand.
GTGCATAGCAGAGCGTCGAAGTGGAACCCAGAGCGACACCCAACACGCCGAGCGCGATATTACGGCCAACAGCCATTCACAGCCTCCCCAATGGTGGCAGTTCAATCTGCCACTCACAGAAATGAATGTTGCTAATTTAGCTATTTGTCAACCGGCAATCGGCGCGGGAAGTGGCTGCCGTCACGCGTCGGCACAATACGATGCCTCCTCGCGGGGATGGGCTCGGAGGCGTGGCAACGGTGTCAGCGGTGCGAATCGCGACCGAGAGCCTACCACGCTGATGGAAGGTCTTGCGTGACTACTATAGCATTTTATCGGCGCCATAGGGACCTTTTGCTGGGCGAGGCGCTTTGGTGCCGCCCCCGTACCAAGGAGCGCCCCATTTCGTGCGCAAGCGTGCGGTCCGCGACCGATCCGATCCGGACTGCGAAGGTTATAATGGCGCGGGAGGTTGCCAGAGGTTATAGTGGCGGAGCTTCTCTCTCGGACATTCGGAGGCTCCCATGCCTGTAGTCCGGATCAATGGCACCTCGCTCCACTACGATCAGCAGGGCAGCGGCGAGCCGCTCATCCTCATCCCCTTTCTGACGGCGGATCACGCCTGTTTCGCATTCCAGATGCCGGCCTATGCAGAAGACTTCTGCTGCTACGCGGTCGATTTGCGCGGGAGCGGCGCGTCTCCCCGGGGCGACGCGCCATGTACGATCGAGCAATTCGTCGATGACATGGCCACGTTCATGGACGCCGTCGGCATCGAGGCCGCGCATGTCGTCGGCTATTCGCTCGGAGCGGCGGTTGCGATGCGGCTGGCGACCGCCTTCCCGGAAAGGATGCTTTCGGTCTCGCTGCACAGCGCCTGGCCCCGTACCGACTCCTATCTCCGGACGGTCGTGGAGAGCTGGCGAGTCATGGCGAGCGCGCTCGACGACGTTTGCGAAACCACGATCGAGGCAATCTTTCCGTGGTGCTTCACACCCGAACTCTATGCGGCCCGCCCCGAATTCCTCGCGAGCCTGGCTGCGTTCGTGCGTGGCCGGCCGAAGCAAAGCGTACAGGACTTTCTGGAACATGCCGGAGCAGTGATCGCACACGACGCTTTGGGGCAACTCGACAGGATCATCGCTCCAACGCAGATCACCTTCGGAGCATATGATGTTGTGACGTCGACGCGTTTCGCGGAGCCGATGCTGCGCGCCATCCCGAATGCGGAACTCGAGATATTTCAGAACTGCTCCCACGCCCCCTTCTATGAGGACATCGAGGGCTTCAATGCGTCCACGCTGTCCTTCCTGAGGCGCCACATCAGCCCCGTAGCCAGAATTCACGTTCCCGCGCCGGTACCCCCCGCCTGACGCACCGGTTGCGAATCCCGAAAAGGGAGGCGGCAGCATTCGGGCCTGATTGCGCAGGCCGCGGCCTGACTGCACGACCCGAACGGCACCGCCGCGCCGCGATCGGGTGCAGTGCCCTTCCGTCGCCCCTGAGCACCCGGTAAAGAGGGGTCCACGGGAGATCAGGAATGCTCGTTCTCGCCATGGCGCTGATGGCTCAAGACATTACCGAGAAGGCCGAAGGCTGGACCATTCTCACGAATTTCAGAAAAGACGAATGCATCATGTCGGCCAATCTCAAGAGTGGCGCCGACGTCAGCTTTCATTGGCGACCCGAGAAACGGGCTGGCGTGATGATCTATCGCGCGCCGGAATTCAGGTCGATCAAGCAGAACAAGAAATACAGGATCGAAGTCGGCTTCATAAAAGCCGGAAAACTCGACACGGGCTGGGGCGAGCGAGACGCCACCGGCGATGTGGGCCCGGATGGCTCCCGTGGATTCATGGTCGTTTTCAGCGGAAAGGAGGTACTTTCCGACCTCGCTGCGAGCACGAAGCTCGGCTTCTGGTATAAGAACGAGCTCGTCGGCGCCGTTCCACTGACCGGTTCAGCAAAGGCGATCGCGGCGGTGCGGCGTTGTGAGAAAGCCGTCCTCACGAAGCAGGTTCGCGACCCGTTCGAACAGTGAACCGGCATCGCAGCCCGACCCGCACGCTGCTCCCTCAAGACCTCAATTGCGCGGCCGCTTTTGCCGCTTCTCGGGGATCTGTGCCTGCATCCGCTGCTCGATGGAATCCACCCGGCCGTTGAGCTGATCGAGACGCTGGCTGTTGTTCTGCGCCTGGCCCGAGGCGGCCTGCGCCTCTGCCAATGCGGCCTTGGCCGTGCCGTCGGTCTCCTGCAATTTGACCTCGAGCGCATCCACACGCTGGCTGACAGGGGCGATCTGCTCTCTCACATACGCCTCGGTGGCGCAGCCACCCAAGGCCAGCGCTCCAACCAAAGCTACCACTGCGGGGGCAGTTTTCGTCAAAGTTTGCGACATCGCACTTCTTCCGATGGTTAACCAAGTGCAACAACCTGCGTGGAGCCTTGATGTTCCAACGTTCTTGCAGATGTTAACGCGGCGTCACGCGCCAACCATGCATATGGAGCATGGGCTTTGCCGACTCTGCATTGGACGACACCTTCCGACCCGAGCACATTCGGCCCACATCGTCATTGCCGGCGATGAATTTCCCGAGGAGCGTGCGTGACCCAGGCCGTCGATATTCTTGTCATCGGCGGGGGAATTGCCGGGCTATCTTGCGCCGCGCGGCTGGCTGGGCATGCGTCCGTCGTCGTTCTCGAGCGCGAGGACGCGGTAGGGTATCATTCGTCGGGACGCAGCGCGACCTGGCTCCATCTCGGCATCGGCACCGCGCCGGTGCGCGCGCTGACGATGGGCAGCCGCGCCTTCTTCTGCGAGCCGCCGGCGGACCCGGAACATCCGCCGCTATCGACGCCTCACCCCGCATTGTTCGTCGCAAGGGAGGCCGAGCTCGACCAGCTCGCCACGCTCGAACGGGCGATGCGGAGCGTCTCGCGCGACGTCACGCATCTGGAGGGCAGCGAACTCACCGATCGCGTACCCGTGCTACGCGTCGGCGGGGAGCATTTCGTGCAAGGCGTCGCCGACGACGGCGCCCTCCGCATCGATTCGCACGCGCTGCTCCAGTCGCACGCGCGCACGATCAGCGCGCACGGCGGGAAGATCGTGACGGGGGCGGAGGTGCTTTCGATCCGGCGCACGGGCGAGCGCTGGACCGTCGACACCGCTTCGGCGAGTTGGTCGGCACGAACGATCGTCAACGCCGCAGGCGCCTGGGCGGACCGGATCGCGACGACGGCAGGCGTGCGGCCGCTCGGGCTCCAGCCGATGCGGCGGACGATCATCGGGTTCGAGGCGCCCGAAGGCCAGACGGTCGGCTCCTGGCCCTTCCTCAAGACGGTGATCGACGACGGCTTCTACATGCTGCCCGAATCGGGAAGGCTGCTTGCATCGCCGATGGACGTGACGCCCACCGACCCGGCCGATGCCCAGCCCGAGGAGTTCGACGTGGCGCTGGCCGCGTGGCGCGTGGAGGAAGCGACGACGATCGAGGTCCGCCGCATCACCGCCCGCTGGGCGGGACTGCGGTCCTTCTTCCCCGATGGCAACCCCGCCGTGGGATATGACGCAGCGGCGGAGGGGTTCTTCTGGCTGGCAGGACAGGGGGGCGCCGGGCTGCAGACTTCGCCGGCGCTGTCGGCCGGGGCAGCAGCGCTCATCTTGCGCGAACCGTGGCCGAAGAGCCTCGCCGAAGCGGGAATCGATGCAGCCGCGCTTTCGCCCGCGCGATTGGCGTAAGGTCGCAAGCAGGTGACAAGGGGGGAACGGATGGGACTGAAGGCGATCGCTACGATCGGACTCCTCGCGCTGGCCTCGGCAGCGCCGCCGGCACAACGCGCCCGCGAAGCCGGCGTCACCATTGGAGTGCTCCCTCCCGGACCGCTCAACGCGATCACCGATGTCGCGGGGGTGCGCGTGGGCCATGTCACGATCGAGGAAGGCAGGGACATTCATACCGGCGTGACGGCTATCCTTCCGCACGGCGGCAATCTCTTCCGCTCGCGCGTTCCGGCCGGGTTCGTAGCGTTCAACGCGTTCGGGAAGTTCGCCGGTTCGACGCAGGTGGCCGAACTCGGCGAAATCGAGACGCCCATCCTTCTCACCAACACGCTCAACGTTCCCGAAGCCGCAGCAGCCGCGGTCGAATGGACGCTTGCGCAGCCGGGCAATGAGTCGGTGCGCTCGGTCAACGCCGTGGTGGGCGAGACCAACGACGGGCTGCTCAACGACATCCGCCGCCGCCGGGTGACGATCGCCGACGCGCGCCGCGCGATCGAGGGCGCAAAGGGCGGGGCGGTAGAGGAGGGATCGGTCGGCGCGGGCACGGGAACGGTCTGCTTCGGGTTCAAGGGCGGGATCGGCACCGCCTCGCGCAAGCTGCCGGCGTCGCTGGGGGGATGGACGCTCGGGGTGCTGGTCCAGACCAACTATGGCGGCGTCCTGAGTATCGCCGGCGTGCCGGTGGGCATCAAACTCGGGCAATATGAATTCAAGGGCGCCGTCGACCGGGGTACTGCCGACGGCTCGGTCGTCGTGGTCATCGCCACCGATGCGCCGGTCTCGGACCGCAACCTGCGCCGGATCGCCGAGCGTGCCTTCATCGGCATCGGCCGCACCGGCTCGTCCTTCTCGAACGGATCGGGCGATTATGCGATCGCCTTTTCGACCAGCGCGGCAGTGCGTCGCAACGAGGACGGAAAGACCACCGCGCAGATGACCGACCTGCGCAACGAGGCGCTCTCACCGCTCTTCCAGGCGGTCGCCGAGGCGACCGAGGAAGCCGTGGTCAACTCGCTGTTCGCCGGCAGGACGATCGAGGGGCACCGCGGTAGGGCCGAGCGGCTGCCGGTCGAGCGGGTGCTTCCCTGGCTGACCGCCGGCAAGCGATGATCCGTCCTGCCGGACGCGGCATCTATCGAAAGGCCCACCGCAGCGTGCTGGCGAGGCCGCCGGTGCCGAGCCGCACCGCGGGCGTCGCGAAGCCGGGGCCGGAAAGGCCATGCATCCGCCGCGCCCAGCGGGGGAGCAAATCCACTGCCGCCTGGAAGGTGATCGCCTGCACCGGCGCCGCGGCGAGGCTGGGCGCAGGCTGGGACAGGACGAGTCGGGCGATTTCGTGCGTGCGCGCGGTGGCGGCGAGCTCGGGGCGCATCGCAAGGATCAGCGCGTCGGCCTCGGCGCGGCTGCGCGGGACGGGATCGGCACCCAGCGCCTCGGCGATGCGCGCGAACTCGGCGAAATAGCGGCCCTGATCAGCCGGTGTCATCCCGGGCTCTGCATAGCGGATCCAGGCGTCGAGGAAGCTGACCGCCTCCGCCACATGCACCCAGGCGAGCAGGCGCGGATCGTCGGCAGCGTAGGGCGTGCCATCGGGCAGGGTGCCGCGTACGCGCCTGTGGACGTCGCGCACCCTCGCGATCGCCGCCTCCGCCTCGCTGCGCTCCGCATAGCTGGTGACGGCGATGAAGCGCGCGGTGCGGCGCAGCCGGCCGATCATGTCGCCGCGGAAACTCGAATGATCCCAGACTCCCGCGAGCACCGCTGGATGGAGCATCTGGAGCAGCAGCGCGCTCACGCCGCCGACCATCATCGTCGTGACGTCGCCGTGCACGCGCCACACCATCGAGCCCGGCCCGAACAGCCCGTCGGCGCTGCGCACGACCGGAGTCTCGCCGCGCGCCTGATCGTTGAACAGCGCGCGCACCCGGCCGACCAGGGCACGCTTGAGGGGGTGGGCGATCGTCGCGGGTCTTCCCATCACCTCTCGATGTAGTCGAATCGTGCGTCGCGACAACGGCCGCGCGCAAGGAACGATCGTCAGCAGTCGGCTCCGAGAAAGTTGACGCTAGCGCTTTTGCAGTGCAGCAACCCCGGCCATGGCTAGCCTGGCGATCGCAAACAACCCCGACATCCGTTTCCTCGGCCGACTCCTCGGCGACGTGATCCGCGCCTATGGGGGCGAGGAGCTGTTCAAGCGGATCGAATATATCCGCGCGACGTCGGTCGATCGCCATCGCGGGGTGGCGGGCGCCGAGGCGATCGATCCGGGGCTCGACCGGCTGACGCTCGACGAGACGCTCGATTTCACGCGCGGCTTCATGCTCTTCTCGATGCTCGCCAACCTTGCCGAGGACCGGCAGGGCGTAGCGACCGAAGAGGACGCCGATTTCGCCGCGGCGCTGGCGCGGCTGGAGGGCCATGGCATCGGGCGTGAGGCCGTGATGGCGTTGCTCGACCATGCGCTGGTGGTGCCGGTGCTCACCGCGCACCCCACCGAAGTGCGCCGCAAATCGATGATCGACCACAAGAACCGGATCGCCGAACTGATGGCGCTCAAGGATCTGGGGCTCGACGAGACCGAGGACGGCGACAAGATCGACGAGGCGATCCTGCGCCAGATCGCGCTGCTCTGGCAGACGCGCGTGCTGCGGCGCGAGAAGCTGGGCGTTCCAGACGAAGTGGAGACTGCCCTCTCCTATCTCCGCGACGTGTTCCTGCCGGTGCTTCCAGCGCTCTATGCCCGCTGGGAGCGCGCGCTGGGCGAGCGGTTGCCGAGCTTCCTGCGCGCGGGCAGCTGGATCGGCGGCGATCGCGACGGCAATCCCTTCGTCACGGCCGATTCGCTGCGACTGGCACTGGCGCGCGCGGCCGAGACGGTGCTCTCGCATTATCTCGATTCGGTCCATGCGCTCGGCGCCGAGCTCTCGATCTCGACCGAGCACGCCGAAGTCGACGAGGCCGTGCTCAAGCTCGCCGAGGCGAGCCACGATACCGGCAAGAGCCGCGAGGACGAGCCCTATCGCCGGGCGCTGTCGGGGATCTATGCCCGGCTTTCGGCGACGCACGAGAAGCTGGCGGGCAAGCCGCCGGCGCGCCCCGCTCCCATCGCCGCCGAACCCTATGCCCATCCGGGCGAGCTGCGCGAAGAGCTGGCGGCGATCGCGCGCGGCCTGGCGGCGCAGGGCGGCGGCGCGCTCTCCAGCGGTGGTGCGTTGGGGCGGCTGATCCGCGCGGTGGAGGCCTTCGGCTTCCACCTCGCCACGCTCGACATGCGGCAGAACAGCGCCGTGCACGAACGCGTCGTCGCCGAGCTGCTCAAGGCCGGCGGCGTCTGCGACAATTATGCCGCGCTGGGCGAGGAAGA
>DATLJJ010000217.1:0-1525 GCA_035538975.1 Sphingomonas sp.
TGCGCGAGTCCGGCTCCGGCCTGGGATCGATGAGTGAAGGCAGCGCGCGCGGGCTCGAGCGCCTGCAGCGCAACGAGGTGATGGCTGCGGCGGTGCACTTCCACAGTCTGGATGCCTCCAACAATCTCGCCGGCGACGCCAGTGTCGAGGCGCTGCGGGCCGCTCCGGACCTGCATGATGCGGTGCTGGTCGCGTTCGTGCGCCGCGAAGAGGGCCTGGTGCTGCCACAGGGCAATCCCAAGCGGCTGCACGGCCTCACCGACGTGCTCGCGCTCGGCGCCCGGATGGCGATGCGGCAACAAGGCACGGGCGCGCAGATGCTGCTCGACGTGCTGCTGAAGCGGGCGGGCGCCTCGACGCGGGACTTGCGCCGCATCGACACGCCGGCCCTGACCGGCCCGGATCTCGCCGAACTGGTTCGCGGCGGCCAGGCCGATTGCGGCATCGGGACGCGCGCCGTCGCGCGCTCGGCCGGGCTCGACTTCGTGCCGCTGGCCTGGGAGAACCTCGATCTTGCGATGCGGCAGCGCAGCTATTTCCGTCCTGCCATGCAGGCCTTGCTCCGGTTCCTGAACGAGCTGCGGTTGCGCCAGCGCGCCGACGAGCTGACCGGTTACGATCCCTCGACCGCAGGACAGATCCGCTTCGCGGCCTGACGTTGACGCCCGCCCCCGAATAGTTGCAAAAGAAACCAATTCAGCCGGGCATACCCGGATGCAACACCGGCCAACGAGCCGGCTCAGGGGAGGACAAACGTGAATCCAACCAGATTTGGACTGCCGCTAGCGGCCGCCTTGGCGACACTGCTTCCAGGTGCGGCGTCGGCGCAGCTGTCCGACGACGTCGTCAAGATCGGCGTGCTCACCGACATGAACGGCCCGGCCTCCGCGCCGACCGGCCAGGGCTCGGTGACCGCCGCGCAGATGGCGATCGACGATTTCGGCGGCACCGTGCTCGGCAAGCCGATCAGCGTCGTGATCGGCGACCACCAGCTCAAGGCCGATATCGGCGCTTCGCTGGCGCGGCGCTGGTACGACGTCGAGCAGGTCGACCTGATCGTCGACGTGCCGGTCTCCGCGGTCGGCCTCGCCGTGCAGAACATCGCCAACGAGAAGAAGCGGCTGTTCATCACCCACTCCACCGGCACCGCGGATTTCCACGGCAAGTTCTGCTCGCCTTACGCGATCCAGTGGGTGTTCGACACCCGCGCGCTCGCGGTCGGCACCGCGGATGCGGTGGTCAAGCGCGGCGGCGACAGCTGGTTCTTCATCACCGACGATTACGCCTTCGGCCATTCGCTGGAGCGCGACGCCTCCGCCGTCGTCACCGCCAATGGCGGCAAGGTGCTGGGCTCGGTGCGGCCGCCGCTGGCAACGCCCGACCTCTCCTCCTTCGTGCTGCAGGCGCAGGCCTCCAAGGCCAAGATCATCGGCATTGCCGCCGGTCCCCCCAACAACATGAACGAGATCAAGACCGGCGCCGAGTTCGGCGTGTTCAAGGGCGGCCAGCAGATGGCGGCGCTGCT
>DATLJJ010000218.1:0-4857 GCA_035538975.1 Sphingomonas sp.
AGCCATAGGCGAGCATCGTCGACTGGGGCACGCGGCCCGCAGCGGGCGCAGCACGCGCTCGGGTCGGTTCCGGCATCACATCCTCCCGCACCTGTCGCCACACCAGCATAGAGGGGCCCCCGAAGCCGTCAACCACGTTATTGGAATGTCGGGTATGGCTTGTGCGAGGCAAAAGCATAGGTATAGCTAGGCGCGTTCGAACAACAGGAACGGCCGGCATGGCGCTCGACCCCGAAGTCTTCGATTCGTTGCTCGACACCGTTCGCCGTTTCGTGGCCGACCGTCTGCGTCCGCTCGAAGCCGAGGTCGAGGCCGCGGACGAGGTGCCCGCCGACGTCGTCCGGGACATGCGCGAGCTCGGCCTGTTCGGCCTTTCGATCGCCGAGGAATATGGCGGGCTGGGCCTCACGATGCTCGAGGAGTGCAAGGTCGCGATCGAGCTTGGCCGCACCACGCCGGCCTTCCGCTCGACCTTCGGTACCAACGTCGGGATCGGCAGTCAGGGGCTGGTGATGGCCGGCACGCCCGGGCAGAAGGCGCAATGGCTGCCGCGGATCGCGAGCGGCGAGATCGTCACCAGCTTCGCGCTCACCGAACCCGACGTCGGATCGGACAGCGCTGCGGTGCAGACCCGGGCGGTCCGGGACGGCGATATCTATCGCCTCACCGGCACCAAGCGCTTCATCACCAATGCCGACAAGGCGCAGCTCTTCACCGTGATGGCGCGCACCTCGGACGATCCGGGCGGGCGCGGCGTCTCCGCTTTCCTCGTGCCGCGCGATCTGCCCGGTGTGGCGATCGGCGAGCCGGAGAAGAAAATGGGGCAGAAGGGCGCGCGGGTGGCGGATGTCGTGTTCGACGACGTTCCCGTCCCGGCCGCAAACCGGCTGGGTGAGGAGGGACAAGGCTTCCGCATCGCGATGCAGGTGCTCGATCGCGGGCGGCTGCACATCTCGGCGGTGTGCGTCGGCGTGGCCGAGCGGCTGATCGCCGATTGTGTCGCTTATGCCAGCGAGCGCAGGCAGTTCGGCAAGCCGATCGCCGAGCACCAGCTCATCCAGGCGATGATTGCCGATTCGAAGACCGAGGCGCTCGCCGCGCGCGCACTGGTGCTCGAGACCGCAGCGCGGAAGGATGCGGGCGACAACACGACGATGGAAGCGGCTGCAGCCAAGTATTTCGCGAGCGAGATGGTCGGCCGGGTTGCGGACCGCGCTGTCCAGATCTTCGGCGGCGCGGGCTATATCGCCGACTATGGCATCGAACGGCTCTACCGCGACGTCCGGCTGTTCCGGATCTATGAAGGGACGAGCCAGATTCAGCAGCTCATCATCGCGCGCGAGACGCTGAAGCGCGGAGGATAATAAAGCCCTGTCCCCTTCGGGGAGAGGGTTGGGAGTGGGGCAGTGCGGATACGGTGCCGGCTCGGCCCCTCTCCTCTGCTCTCTTCCCGATGCGGAGAGGGAGTTTAGAAGATGGATACCACCAATCTGTTCCGGCTCGACGGGCGGATCGCGCTCGTCACCGGCGGCTCGCGCGGGATCGGGCGCATGATCGCGACGGGTTTCGTTGCCCAGGGCGCGAAGGTCTATGTCTCGTCGCGCAAGCCTGAGGCGTGCGAGGAGACGGCGGCAGCGCTCGGCCCGAATTGCATCGCGCTGCCGCACGACATCTCGACCGTCGAGGGCTGCAGCGCGCTCGCCGCGGATCTGGCGGCTCGCGAGCAGCGTCTCGACATTCTCGTCAACAATGCCGGGGCGGCATGGGGCGAGGCATTCGACACGTTCCCCGAAGGCGGCTGGGACAAGGTGATGGACCTGAACGTCAAGTCGCCCTTCTTCCTCACCCAGGCGCTCCACGCGATGCTCAAGGCGGGCGCCTCGCCCGAGTGGCCCGCGAAGGTGATCAACATCACGTCGATCGACGGCCAGCGGGTCAATCCGTGGCAAACCTACAGCTATCAGGCGTCGAAGGCCGCGCTGATCCATCTCACCCGCCGCATGGCCGCGGAGTTGATCCGTAATCGGATCGTCGTCTCGTCGCTGGCTCCGGGAGCCTTTCCCAGCGACATGAACAAGGCCGCGCGCGACCATGGCGGCGATGTAGCGAAGCGCATCCCCGCCGGCCGGATCGGCGTGGCCGAGGACATGGCTGGCGCCGCCATCTATCTCGCCAGCCGCGCGGGCGACTATGTCGTGGGCGAGACGCTCACCGTGGACGGCGGGATCGTCAACGCGTCGCTGGGCGGAAGCATCGATATCTGAGGCGATCGTCGCCAGCGGCAGAGTCGGCTGGCCGAATCCTGCTTCGCCTATGCTGCGATCAGGTGCTCGCCAAAGTCGCGTCAAGCATCGAGAGCAGCCATAGCGTCCCGGCAATTAGGAAAGGGTAATAGCCTTACTAAATATCGACAAACGTGGGCGCTTTTCTTCGCTCTACTGTTGCAGTACGGTATGCGCTTGGGTTTTGGAGATTATTCAATGGTTCGTGAGATGGTGGTGGCTGCATTGTGTGCCGCCCTGGTTCCCCTTTCCGCGGGTGCCCAGGACGCTGCCGATCCCGGCGCGTCGGCGCCGCAGGCGCCTGAAAAGAAGATCTGCCGCCGTCAGGTGGCCACCGGATCGGTGATGGCGCGCATAACCTGCCGTACCAAAGCGGAGTGGGACGCGCTCACTGCTCGCGGACAAAACGACATTGAGCGCCAGGCGGCGCAGGAGCGCGCGCGCGCCAACCTTCAGAACAGTCGTTGATCTGGCTGCGGCCTGCGGACCGCACGAATGGGGGGAGCAGATATGAAGACCGTTGCCGTTGCAATTGCCTTGATGCTCACCGGCGCCCCTACTTGGGCGCAGGAGGTTCAGATCGGCCGCGTCAATTGGTCGAAGCTTCCGGCGCTCAAGGAGAAGCCTAGCGGACTCGACTATGCTGATCTGGCGCTGCGCATCGGGAACATGCTGCGTACCGATCAGTGCAAGATCCGGGGACAGTCGGCGCGCAGGTTCGATATCACCGTACCCTATGCTGCGTTGGTCGAGCCCGATGGCAAGGTCTCGCGCGTCGTAATCGCGGAACAGGGGTGCCATGCCCTGGAAGCGCTGGCGGGTGAAGCCGTGCTCGCGCGCTCGGCCGCGGGTGAGTTCCTGCCCACGGGTGAGGCGAAGGCGCGCTGGTATGTGAGTGCGCTGAACTTCAACCTTCGCTGATCCGGGGGCTCACCGACCGGCCATGAGCGCCGGTATCTCCGCCAGCAGCTCGCGGCCGAGGAAGCCGATCGGGCCGATGCGTTCGGCGAGCCGACGGCCCGCCTCGCCATGGAGCCAGACCGCCCAGGCGGCTGCGACGCGTGGCGACGTGCCGCGCGCGAGCAGTCCGCCGGCGATTCCGGCGAGAACATCTCCCGAGCCACCGGTGGCGAGTCCAGGACCGCCGCCGGGATAGCGGAGCAGCGGCTCGCCAGGGCAGGCGATCCAGGTTTCGGGGCCCTTGAGCGCGACTGTCGCATGGAAGCGTTCAGCGGCCTCCCGGGCGAGCCCGGCCGGGTCGCTGGCGACGCGGGCGGCATCGCAGGCCATCAGCTTGCACATCTCGCCGGGATGCGGCGTGAGGATGACTCGCCCGGCATGCCCGCGGATCGCTTTGGTAAAGCTCGACGCTGCGGCGATGGCGGCGGCGTCCAGCACCAGCGAAAGGCTGTCGCGGGGCTGCGCGAGCACCGGCGAAAGGATCGCGGCGGCGGGGCATTTGGCCCCCATGCCCGGGCCCAGGACGAGCGTGTCACAGCGCTCGAGATAGGCGCACAGCTCCGCGCCCGCATCTTCGCCGAGCTCACCTGCGTCGTTGGCGGAGAGCGGAAAGACCGCCGCCTCCGGCATCGCCATGCCCAGCGCGAGCACGACCGCTTCGACGCTCGCAAGCTGGAGCTTGCCCGCGCCGGCGCGCAGCGCCGCCTCGCCTGGGAGTCGCAGCGCGCCCGGAACGGTGCGCGATCCGCCTGCGGCGAGCACGCGTCCCCGCTCGTTCTTGTCGGTGTCGGCTGCAGGCTGCGGGAGCGGGTTCGCCGCGAGCCAGGCGTGATCGAGCTCGATCATCCGCGCGCCGCCACCATTGCATCGGGCGCCGAGGTGACCTCCGCCTCGGGATCCTCCTCGACCGGAGCAGTCACATTGTATCGCACCAGCGCGAGGCCGCCGTCCTTTCCCATCGTCGAGTCATGGGCGTATTCGGTGACCGAACAATTGGCGACGTCGCCGGCGCGGTCGATCGCAAGGATCTCTTCCTCCGACAGATTCTCGATGATGTAGCGCAGGCACAGCACCACGACCTGATGCGCGACGATCATCACGTCCCGGCCGGCATAGTGGAGCGATACCGTGTCCATCAGCGAGCGCAGGCGGAAGATCACGTCGCACCAGCTCTCCCCGCCGGGCGGCCGGTGATAGAATTTGCCGAGCAGCTTGCGGAACTCCGCCTGCTGGGGCTCCAGCGCGCGAACGCCCGCAGTGGTGAGCCCGTCGAGCACTCCGAATTCCTTCTCGCGCAGCCGCTCGTCGACGCAGATCGGCTCGTCGGGGTCGGCGCCGCCTGCGTCGCGGAAGCGGCGGGCAGTCTCGCGGGCGCGCAGATAGGGCGAGCAGAGCAGCACGTCGGGCCGGCCACGGCCTTCGCCGCGCGCGAACCAGCGGCCGAGCGCATCTGCCTGGGCGCACCCGAGCTCGGAGAGCGGCACGTCGACGTCGCGGACGCTCAGTCCGATGCGATGCTCGCCCGCCGCATGGGCGAGATCCCGCGCGACGTTCCCGGCGCTCTGGCCGTGTCGGACAAGCCAGAGCCGGGCAGGCCAGCGGCGGGTAGTCATGT
>DATLJJ010000219.1:0-1860 GCA_035538975.1 Sphingomonas sp.
GCCTGCGCGCCCGGCGCGCGCGTGCTGCTGGTGGACGATCTGATCGCCACCGGCGGCACGGCGCGGGCGGCGGTACGGCTGCTCCGCAAGGCCGGCGCGGAAGTGATCCGGGCGGCGTTCGTGGTCGACCTGCCCGAACTCGGCGGTGCCGACGCGCTACGCGCAGAGGGTGTCACGGTGAACGCGCTGGTCGGCTTCGAGGGGCACTGAAGGGAACGCGGCCCCGGGGCGGGACGTTTCCGTGCCCGGTTCGGGAGGTTTGCCATGCAGGTCCGCCGCGTTTTTGTGCTGCTGCTGATTGCCGTGCTTGGCCTAGGCGCAGCTGCGTGCGCTGGCGGCCATGCCTATGCGGGCGTCGAGGCGGGGCCCGCAGCGCTCGCTGGCCCCGGCGCGTCAGCCGACTAGATCAGCCTTTTTCGGGTCTGCGCCGCATCAACGCGCGAGCGATGAAGCCCAGCACGGGCTCGCCGTGCTGGTTGAATGTGGTCATTTGTGTACGCAGGCTGCCCATGTCGGGCCGGGAGCGCGAAGGCGTGACCTCGAGCACCTCGCTCTCGCAGCGCAGCGTGTCGCCCGGATAGACGGGCTTGAGCCAGCGCAGCTCGTCCACGCCCGCGGCGCCCAGGCTCGCCTGTGGGTGCCCTTTCATATGCTCGACGAACATTGCCATCGTCATCGCACAGGTGTGCCAGCCGCTGGCGGCGACGCGGCCGAAATGGGTGGTCGCCGCCGCCTCGTCGGAGAGGTGGAAGGGCTGGGGATCGTATTTCCCGGCGAACTCCAGCACTTCCTCACGAGTGACCTGATAGCTGCCGAAGCTCGCCCGCTCGCCGACGGAGACGTCATCCAGATAGCGCATGGGTTTCAGTTTCGTACCGAAACCCATATTTGGCAAGCCCCGACTATTGCCCCAGCGCCACTCGCGCGAAGAGCGTGTAGCTGAGTGGCGAATTGCCATAGATGGCGTCGAGCGCCTCCGGCCTGGCATAGGCGGCGACCGATCCTCCCAGCGCCAGCTCGGCCGCGCTGCCCAGCGGAATCCGGTGGGCATAACCGGCTTCGAAGCGTGTCACCCGGAAGGCGCGGTCGTGCAGCGGATCGTCGTGATCGGGAAAGAGCTCGTCCGCAGCGATATTCTCGATCCGCCCGAAGACGCTGTGGCGGCGCGTCACGTCCCAGTTCGCTTCCCCCAGCCAGGCGGTGCGGGTCGGCCCGGGCACGCGATCCTTGGCCGCGAACGCGAGCATCGCCGAGAAGCCGCCGCGGGCGTAATGCGCGCTTGCCGTGGTTCGGCGCTCGTCCTGGCCGGGATGCATCGCTTCGGGCTCCTCGAGCCTCCCGTGGCTGAGCTGGAGCGCCCAGTCGGGCGAAGGCGTGAAGGTCGCGCGCATGCTCCAGCTGTCGAGGCGCGGCGTCTCGATGTCCCAGCGGTTCTCGTCGGGCTCGCGGCCGCGGAAGGCCGAGCCTTCGAGCTGGAAGGCGCGCGTGGCGATGCCGGCAGTGACCACGCCGAAAGTCACGTGCGTGCTGTCGAACCAATGGTGCGAGATCGGCGAGAGCGGCAGATAGCGCGCCGAGCGTCGCATCATGAAGGCAGTGGGGCCAAGCGCAGGCTCGCCCACCGGGCCACCGTAGAGGAAGCCGCTAAGGCCCCCGGCGAGCGGCACGTCGAGGCGCGCGGACAGCTCCATGAAGAAGTCATGCGGGTGCTGGCGATCGACCAGCGGCTCGCCATGCGCGGTTTCGCCGGTGGCGAAAAGGTTCGGATAGCCGCGTTGCCCGTTGATCGGGTCGAGGCTGAACATGGTGCTGATGCGCAGCCGCGCCCCGCCGTCGAAGCTGCGTTCGGCGGAGAGCATC
>DATLJJ010000220.1:0-5440 GCA_035538975.1 Sphingomonas sp.
GTGAAGCTCATCATTGACGATCCCCTCGACGCCCTCTGAACGATCGAGTCGCCAGCCGTCCTCACCAACATGCTCTTGGCGCAGCGCGAAGACGCCATGCTGGTATGCGAAAGTGCCCGCTGCGTTGGAGCAATGGAACGGTGTCGCATTCGCCGCCTCTTGCAGCGCGACATCCCGGATACGAAGAAGCCGCGCGGGAGTTGTGCCAAGCTCGCGGAGTCGAATCGCACAATCTTGAGCCTCTCGACGAACAATCGTTTCAACAAATGCCATGCTTCGCGTCCAGATGTCGATTTTTCTTACCGACAGGTTGGACGAAAAAATCGACATGGTCAATGGTGTTCGCGTCCCTCGCCAAATGGCTCCTCGAACATGGGAAAGGGCAGCCCCGCGGCAGTTGTGTCGGCGCAGAACCCGAGGACGGCCATTCGGCTTTCGGCGGTTGTTAGGCGAGGCCCGTTCACGCCCCCAAAAACAAAAAGGGCCCCGGTCTCCCGGGGCCCTCTTCATTTCAGCCTTGGGGCCGAAGCAGCGATCAGTCGTCGTCGCCGCCCGTCAGGAACGCCGGCAGGCCGATGTCGTCGCCGCCTTCGTCCTTGGCGCCTTCCGAGCGCTCGCGGCGCGGACCGCGGTCGCCGCGATCGCCACGGCCTTCGCCGCGCGGACCACGATCGCGGTCGCCGCCACGGCCGCCGCGGCCGCCGTCGCGACGGCGGTCGCCACGGTCGCCGCGATCGCCACGGTCACCGCGCGGTTCGCGCGGCTCGCGTGCGGGACGCGTGTCTTCCAGCTCGGCGCCGGTCTCCTGGTCGACGACGCGCATCGACAGGCGCACCTTGCCGCGCGGATCGATCTCGAGGACCTTGACCTTGACTTCCTGGCCTTCGCTCAGGACGTCGGACACCTTCTCGACGCGCTCGTTCTTGATCTCCGAGACGTGGACGAGGCCGTCCTTGCCGCCCATGAAGTTCACGAAGGCGCCGAAATCGACGAGGTTGACCACCTTGCCGGTGTAGATCTTGCCCACCTCGGCTTCCTCGACGATGCCGAGGATCCATTTCTTGGCGGCCTCGATCTGGTCGAGGTCGGACGAGCTGATCTTGATCACGCCCTCGTCGTCGATGTCGACCTTGGCGCCGGTGGTCGCGACGATCTCGCGGATCACCTTGCCGCCGGTGCCGATGACGTCGCGGATCTTGGTCTTGTCGATCGTGATCGTCTCGATGCGCGGGGCATGCTCGCTGAGCTCGGTGCGGGTCTCGCCCAGCGCCTTGTTCATCTCGCCGAGGATGTGCGCGCGGCCTTCCTTCGCCTGGTTGAGCGCGGCCTCGAAGATCTCGCGGGTGATGCCGGCGATCTTGATGTCCATCTGCATCGTGGTGATGCCTTCGGACGTGCCCGCCACCTTGAAGTCCATGTCGCCGAGGTGATCCTCGTCGCCAAGGATGTCGCTCAGGATCGCATAGTCCTTGCCCTCGAGGATCAGGCCCATCGCGATGCCCGAGACCGGGCGCTTGATCGGCACGCCGGCGTCCATCAGGCTCAGCGAACCGCCGCACACCGACGCCATCGACGACGAGCCGTTCGACTCGGTGATGTCGCTGGTCAGGCGGATCGTGTAGGGGAACTCCTCCTTGCTGGGGAGCACCGGGTGCAGCGCGCGCCACGCCAGCTTGCCGTGGCCGACTTCGCGGCGGCCGGGCGCGCCGAAGCGGCCCACTTCGCCGACCGAATAGGGCGGGAAGTTATAGTGCAGCATGAAGTGCTGGTAGCTGAGGCCGCCCAGGCCGTCGATCATCTGCTCGGCGTCCTTGGTGCCGAGCGTGCAGGTGGCGATCGTCTGGGTCTCGCCGCGCGTGAACAGCGCCGAGCCGTGCGCGCGCGGGAGGAAGTGCACTTCCGCCGCGATCGGGCGGATCTGCGTGGTCGAGCGGCCGTCGATGCGCTTGCCGTCCTTCAGGATGGCGGTGCGGACGATCTCGGCCTCGAGCTTCTTGGTCAGCTTGATGCCGGCCATGACTTCCTGCGGGGCGAGGCCGTCCTCGACGAACTGCGCCTTTGCCTTGGCGCGCGCCTCGTTGAGGGCGCTCGAGCGGGCCGACTTGTCGGTCAGCTTGTAGGCGGCGGCGATGTCGGCGCCGATCAGCTTCTTGAGCTTGTCCTTGATCGCGGCATTGTCGTCCGAGGACGCCATTTCCCACGGATCCTTGGCGGCCTGCTCGGCGAGCTTGACGATCGCCTTGACCACCTCGCGACACGCCTCGTGCGCGAACAGCACGGCGCCGAGCATGACCTCTTCCGAAAGCTCCTTCGCTTCGGATTCGACCATCATCACCGCGTCATAGGTGGCGGCGACGACGAGATCGAGTTCGCCCTCGGCGACCTGCTCGTCGGTCGGGTTGAGGATGTACTCGCCGTTCAGATAGCCGACGCGCGCGGCGCCGATCGGGCCCATGAAGGGCACGCCCGAGATGGTCAGCGCGGCGCTGGCCGCGACCATCGCGAGGATGTCGGGCTCGTTCTCGCCGTCATAGCTGAGAACCTGAGCGATCGCGTTGATTTCATTATAAAACCCCTCGGGAAAGAGGGGACGGATCGGGCGGTCGATGAGGCGGGAGACGAGCGTCTCCTTCTCGGTCGCACCGCGCTCGCGCTTGAAGAAGCCGCCCGGGATGCGGCCCGCGGCGCTGAACTTTTCCTGGTAATGGACGGTGAGCGGGAAGAAGTCCTGGCCTTCCTTCACGCTCTTGGCGGCGGTGACGGCGCACAGCACCACGGTCTCGCCGAGGGTCGCGATCACCGCGCCGTCGGCCTGGCGGGCAACCTTGCCCGTTTCGAGCGTCAGCGTCTTGCCGCCCCACTCGATCGATACGGTCTTCTTGTCGAACATTTCGTTTCCTTCACTCCCCACATGCCTATCACGCGGGGGGCCTATGGCGGGCTGTCCGGCCCGTACGGTTCGGAGTGATCGTCACCCCTGAAAGCCGCTGGCCGGATTGCCGGCGGCCCATTGCAAAAGGGCGCCCGAAGGCGCCCTTAGGTTACTTGCGAAGGCCGAGCTTCGCGATGAGTTCTGCGTAGCGTCCCTCGTCCTTCTTGCGGAGGTAGTCGAGGAGCGAACGGCGCTTGTTGACCAGCATCAGCAGGCCGCGGCGCGAATGGTTGTCCTTGGCGTGGCTCTTGAAGTGCTCGGTGAGGTTCGAGATGCGCTCGGTGAGGATCGCGATCTGCACTTCGGGGCTGCCGGTGTCGCCGCTGACGCGGGCGTGTTCCTTGATGAGCGCTTCCTTGCGCTCCTGCGTGATCGACATGCGTTTTCCTTCGACATCGCTTTACAGGTTGAACCCGCGGACGACCCGGACGAATCCGGATGAGGCCTCCACCAGCGCGACAGGGGTGCTCCCCTCCAGCGCGAAATATTGGCCATCGTCGGCGGCGGTCCCGGCCAGAATCTGCCCCTGTCGGAGCAGCCCTGCCTGGTCGGGGGTGAGGGATAGAGCCGGGATGTCGTCCAGCCCCGCCCTCAGCGGCAGGAGGCAATCTTCAAGCGTGCGGCCCTTACCGGCTTCGCCCAATTTGTCCAGCGAAATCGCGGATTCGAGCCCAAACGGCCCGGCCTTAACCCGCCGGAGCATCGTCACATGCCCCACCGTGCCGAGCGCATATGCGATGTCGCGCGCAAGGCTGCGGATGTACGTGCCCTTCGAGACATGGGCCGTGAGAGTGAGCGATTCAAGCCGCGCGCTCGCCGTCTCCGCATGCGGGGTCAGCGAATGGATCACGACGCTGCGGCTCGCCAGCGTCACTTCCTCGCCCGCGCGCGCAAGGTCATAGGCACGCGCGCCGTCGACCTTGAGCGCCGAGAAGGCCGGCGGCACCTGGTCGATGGGTCCGGTGAAGCGCGGCAACACGGCCTCCACTTCAGCCGGCGTCGGACGCGCGTCCGAGGCCGCGACTTCGCGACCTTCGGCGTCGAGCGTGTCGGTCTCCACGCCGAAGCGCACCGTGAAGTCGTAGATCTTGTCGCTGTCGAGCATCCGCCCGGCGAGCTTGGTCGCCTCGCCCACGGCGACCGGCAGCACGCCCGAGGCGAGCGGATCGAGCGTCCCGCCATGCCCCACCTTGCGCTTGGGATAGCCGCCCTCGCGAAGCGCGCGCTTGACCGCGCTGACGACCTGCGTGGAGCCGAGCCCCAGCGGCTTGTCGATGATGATCCAACCGTGCATCGCCGCGCCCTAGCCGGGTGCGCGCGGTACGACCAGCGTCAGGAAGCGCGCCGCCTCGGCTGGCGGGCGGGCGGATCGCGTCGGACGATGCTGGCGATGCGGCAGCGGTCGCGCCCGGCAATTATCGTATCCCCGCGCGAGAGCGTGGTGCCCCCGCCGAAGGTCTGGATGCCGATGCGGGAAACGAAGGGGAGTTCGTTGCAGCGCGTGAAGAAGCTCGCGTAGAACCACTGACGGCGCGCATTCTGGATATAGACGCCGCGCCCGCTGCGATCGACCCGGAAGCTGCGCGGCTGACCGCCGGTGATGAACGGGATCGAGACTTCCTGATCGCGGTCCGCGCGCGATGTTCCTTGCGCGCCCGCGGTGCCCGGAATCAGCACCAGGGCGGAAACGAGCGCAGTGACGAGAGGCCTGAACATGGTCCCACCTCCAATCCGACTCCGAGTCGGTTCGGGTTAGTCCGCGCCTATTGTACGCTGCATGAAGTGGCGGCGACAGAGCGCGACATAGCGCTCGTTGCCCCCGATCTCGCGCTGGGCTCCCTCGCGCACGGTATGCCCCGCGGCATCCACGCGCAGGTTCATCGTCGCCTTGCGCCCGCACTCGCACACCGATTTGATTTCGATGAGCGAATCCGCGAGCGCGAGCAGTTCGGCCGATCCGGGGAAGAGCCGTCCCTGGAAGTCGGTGCGCAGCCCATAGCACAGCACCGGGATGTCATCCTCGTCGCACAGTGCGGCGAGCTGGCGCACCTGATCGGCCGAGAGGAACTGCGCCTCGTCGACCAGCACACAGGCGAGCGGCTCTTTGAAGTGCTCGTCCTCGGCGATCAGGCGAAGGTCGGTGTCGGCCTCGAACGGCACGGCATTGGCGCTGATCCCCAGCCGCGAATCGATCACCCCGCGCCCGCCGCGGTCGTGCACCCCGGCGGTGAACAGCAGCGTCCGCATGCCGCGCTCGCGATAATTGAAATCGGCCTGGAGGAGCGTGGTCGATTTCCCCGCGTTCATCGAGGCATAGTAGAAATAAAGCTTGGCCATCGGGATCGGCATAGAGACTTGCCCGAAGCGACGTAAGCCGCAACATTCACCCGATGCCGTTCCTCGCCTTCGCCCTCGCAGCGGCATTGCCGCTTCCACAGCAGCTCAGCGACGGTGACGCGATCGTCGCGCTCGCCTGGGAGCGCCGGCGGCGGGACAGCGACGATCCGG
>DATLJJ010000221.1:0-10694 GCA_035538975.1 Sphingomonas sp.
CGGCGTCATGGCGTCAGAAGGGCTTCACCACTGCGAGGATGACGATCAGGATCACTGCCAGCGCAGGGACTTCGCCGATCATCCGCAGGCGCCGCGATGCGATCCTTCCCTCGCCGTGCGCCAGCTTCTTCGAATAGCCGACGGCCCAGCCGTGATAGCCCGAGAGCAAGAAGACGAGCAGCAGCTTGGCGTGGAGCCAACCGAGTCCCGGCTGACCCTCGAACAGCCCCAGATTGGCCGCCAGCGCCAGCCCGAGCAGCCAGACCACGCCGATCGAAGGGGTCAGGATCATCCGGCGCAGCAGCGCCTCGCGCTTCTCCCAGGCGACTGCCTCGGGCGTGCCCAGCGCCTCCTGATGATGGACCAGATAGCGCGGCAGCAGGAACAGCCCCGCCATCCAGAAGATCACGAAGATGATGTGGAACGCCTTGACCCACAGATAGGCGCCGCCCAGCCAGCCGGTCATCGTCTGCCTCCCCGTACCCGCGCCAGCAGCTGCTCGACGTGCGCGATCGGCGTGTCGGGCAATATGCCGTGTCCAAGATTGAAGACATGCGGCCGTTCGGCGAAGGCCGCAAGCACGCGATCGACGGCAGCATCGAGCTCGGCACCGCCTGCGATCAGCGCGAGCGGGTCGAGATTGCCCTGCACCGGGAGATTTTCCGGGAGCGAGGCATGCGCCCAGGCCGGGTCGACCGTCTCGTCGATTCCGACCGCATCCACCGCCGTCTCGCGTGCATAGGCCGGCAGCTTGCCGCCCGCGCCCTTGGGAAAGCCGATGATGGGCGCGCCGGGGCAGCGTTCCCTGAGCCGCTCGACGATGCGCACCGTGGGCGCGATCACCCAGCGCTCGAACTGCGCGGGCGAAAGGCTGCCCGCCCAGCTGTCGAAGAGCTGCACTGCCTCGACGCCTGCCTCGATCTGCTTCGCCAGGTAATCGACCGTGCAGTCGACGATCCGGTCGATCAGCGCCTGCATCAGCGCGGGGTCACCATAAGCGAGGCGCCGCGCCTCGGCCTGCTCGCGGCTGCCCTGGCCGGCGATCATATAGGTGGCAACCGTCCAGGGGCTGCCCGCAAAGCCGAGGAAGGTCGTCTCCGCGGGAAGCGCTACGGCGACGCGGCGTACGGTCGCATAGACCGGATCAAGCAGCGCGGCATCGTCCAGAAGCGTGTCGAGCACCGCGCGCGCCTGCACCTTCGGTGCCAGCCGTGGACCCTCGCCCGTCTCGAACCACAGCTTCTGCCCCAACGCCATCGGCACGACGAGGATGTCCGAGAAGAGGATTGCCCCGTCCATGCCGAAGCGACGGATCGGCTGGAGCGTGATCTCGGCTGCTGCCTCGGGATCCGTCGCCAGTTCGAGGAAACCGCCCTTCTCCGCTCGCAGCGCACGATATTCGGGAAGGTACCGTCCCGCCTGGCGCATGAGCCAGATCGGGGGAACCGGCTGCTTCGTGCCGCGCAGGGTCGCGAGCAGGGGCTTGGGGGTCGAAATGCTCAGATCGGCCTCTTTCCAGATTCAATAAGAATAAGAATCCAAGAGTTGTTGGAGTCTGTTGGCGCGTGGAAGCCGGGGCTTATGCGCCGATCCGCACTTTGCCAACAGATTGACTCAAGGCGACCCGCAGACTCCCCCGGATTCGATTCCGCTCTCCCCGCTTTCCACAGGCTGTGAACTGGAACGCAGCTCCGTGGACGGGGTTGTGGAAGAATCACGCGCCGGAGTCCCGGTTTTCGCGCGCTTGGACCGTGCGTCCGGTTGCGCTACCGCCTGTCCATCATGTTCTCCACAGATTCACCCACGGTCTGATGCGGCTGCACCTCCATCTGCTCTCGGACTCCACCGGCGAGACGCTGGAGAACATCGCCAAGGCCGCGCTAGCGCAGTTCGACGACGTCGAGACGCTGCGGCATTTCTGGCCGATGGTGCGCTCCGAAGCGCATCTCGAACGTATCCTGCAGGAGATCGCGCAGAACCCCGGGCTGGTGATCTTCACTTTGGTCAACAGCGACATCCGCCGCACGCTCGAGGCGCGGTGCCGCGCGATGGGGCTCCCCGCGATCGCGCCGCTTGATCCGGTGAGCCATGCGCTGTCCAGCCTGCTTGGCCAGGAAGCCAAGGCACGTCCGGGCCGCCAGCACATGCTCGACGCCGCCTATTTCGCGCGCGTCGACGCGATCCAGTTCACCATCGCGCACGACGACGGGATCGGTGCCGAGGATTGGGAGGAATCGGATATCGTGCTGGTCGGCGTCTCGCGTTCGTCCAAGACGCCGACGTCGATCTATCTCGCCAACCGCGGCTTCAAGGTCTCGAACATCCCGATCGTGGTCGAGGCACCGCCGCCGAGCGAGCTGTTCCGCCTCCGGCATCCGCTGGTCGTCGGCCTCACCACCAGCGCCGACCGGCTCGTCCAGATCCGCCGCAACCGGCTGCTTTCGCTCAACCAGAATCAGGAGACTAGCTATGTCGATCAGGATGCGGTGCAGCGCGAGATCGCCTATGCGCGCCGCATGTTCGCCGACAATGGCTGGCCGGTGATCGACGTGACGCGCCGATCGATCGAGGAGACCGCCGCGGCGATCATCCAGCTCTGCAACGAGCGCGCGATGGAGGCGAAGGGCGCATGACGACGCTGGTGCTCGCCTCGCAGAGCGCATCGCGGCGCGCAATGCTCGACGCGGCGGGCGTGCCGCACGAGGCTGTCGCCGCGCAGGTCGACGAAGCCTCGGCCAAGGAATCGCTGCTGGCCGAGGGCATTCGCCCCCGCGACCTTGCCGATGCGCTTGCCGAGCTGAAGGCGCTCAAGGTCTCGAAGATGGTGCCCCAGGCGCTGGTGCTGGGCGGGGATTCGCTCGTCGCGCTCGACGACGGCAGCCTGCTCGACAAGCCCGAGAGCCGCGAGCAGGCGGGTGAGCATCTACGCCGCATGTCGGGCAAGACGCACGACATCTACAGCGCCGCGGTGATCGCCGAGCAGGGCCGGCCGGTGTGGCGCCACGTTGATCGGGCGCGGCTCCATGTGCGCCCGCTCTCGGAAGAATTCATCGAGAGTTACCTCGATCGGGAATGGCCGGCGATCGCGGGATGCGTCGGCTGCTTCCGGATCGAAGGACCGGGCGTCCAGCTGTTCAGCCGTACCGAGGGCAGCCATTTCACCATCCTCGGCATGCCTTTGCTGCCGATCCTCGACTATCTGCGCGTGCGGAAGGTTTTGACGTCATGACTGCTTATGCCGAAGTGATCGGCGATCCGATCGCGCACTCCAAGTCGCCGCTCATCCACGGCTTCTGGCTGAAGGCGCTCGGCATCGACGCCGAATATCGCGCGACCCATATCACTCCCGAAGGCCTCGCCGGCTATTTCGAGGCGCGCCGCGACGATCCCGACTGGCGCGGCTGCAACATCACCATTCCGCACAAGCAGGCGGCGCTCGATCTGGTCGAGGACCGCGGCGGGGTGCGTGCGACGATCGGTGCGATCAACACCGTCGTGCGGGCGGAAGACGGCGCGCTCGTCGGCACCAACACCGATGCCGGCGGTTTCTATGCGCCGATCGCGGGCCTCGATCTCGAAGGCCGCCATGCGGTGGTGGTCGGCGCCGGCGGCGGCGCGCGCGCGATCCTCTTCGCCTTGTCGCGCGTCGGCATCGGCCGGGTGACGATTCTCAACCGCAACGTGCTCAAGGCCGCCGCGCTGCTCTCCAGCTTCGGGATCAAGGGCGACGCAGTGCCGCTGGCCAGCCCACTCCCGCCCGCCGATCTGCTGGTCAACGCGAGCGCGCTCGGCATGAAAGGCCAGCCCCCGCTCGATCTCGACCTCTCGCCGCTTCCCGAGCATGCGGTGGTGTACGATATCGTCTACGCGCCGCTCGAGACGCCGCTGCTCGCCCAGGCGCGCGAACGCGAGCTCGACACCGTCGACGGTCTCGAGATGCTCGTCGGTCAGGCCGCGCTCGCCTTCGAGCTCTTCTTCGGCGCCGAGCCCCCGCGCGACCGCGACGAGGCGCTGCGCGAGTTGCTGCTTCAATGATCAAGCTGGGCCTCACCGGATCGATCGGCATGGGCAAGTCCACCGTCGCGCGCATGTTCGCCGACGAAGGCGTGCCGGTGTTCGACGCCGATGCAGTGGTCCATGAGCTACAGGGCCCGGGCGGCGCGCTGGTCGCGGCGATCGAAGCTGAATTCCCCGACACGAGCGGCCCCGAAGGCGTCAACCGCACCGCGCTGCGCGAAGCAGTATATGGGAAGCCGGAGGCGTTCGCCCGGCTGGAGGCCTTGATTCATCCCGCGGTCGCGCGCGCGCGCGAGGCGTTTCTCGAAACACATGGCGCCGCCCCGTTGGTGGTCCTCGACATACCCCTGCTCTTCGAAGCGGGCGGCTGGCAGAAAGTGGACAGGATCGTGGTGGTCTCCGCGCCGGCCGAAGTGCAGCGCGCGCGCGTGCTCGGCCGGCCGGGGATGACCGAATCGCGCTTTGCCGAGATCCTCGCGCGCCAGCTTCCCGATGCCGAGAAGCGCGCCCGCGCCGATTTCGTCATCGCCACCGACGGCAGGCTGGAAGCGACGCGCGACCAGGTGCGGCGGGTGATCGCTTGCGTCGCGGGCCCGGCAGGAGGATAAGCGCAGAAATGCGTGAAATCGTGTTCGATACCGAAACGACGGGGCTCAGCTTCGCAGGCGGAGACCGGCTGGTCGAGATCGGCTGTGTCGAGCTCCACAACCGCGTGATGACCGGCCGGACCTTCCACGCCTATATCAATCCCGAGCGGCCGGTCCCGGTCGAGGCGTTCAACGTCCACGGCCTCTCGGATCGCTTCCTCGCCGACAAGCCGCGGTTCGACCAGGTCGTCGAGGATCTGCTCGACTTCATCGGCGATTGCCCGCTGGTCGCGCACAACGCCACCTTCGACTTCGGCTTTTTGAACGGCGAGCTCGGCCGCTGCGCCCGGCCACAGGTCGACATGGTGCGGATGGTCGACACGCTGGCGATCGCGCGCGTCCGCCATCCCGGCGCCAAGCACACGCTCGACGCGCTGTGCGTGCGCTACGGCATCGATCTCAGCGCGCGTACGCTTCACGGCGCGCTGCTCGACGCGCAACTTCTGGCGCAGGTCTATGTCGAACTGACCGGCGGCAGGCAGATCACGCTGGGCCTCGCGGTGGACACGCCGGTGGTCCGCGAGACCCCGCAAGAGGCCGCCACACGCGTGCATGTGCGTCCAGCGCGACATTTCGCGCCCTCGGCTGCG
The DNA here is from genome assembly GCA_035538975.1 of Sphingomonas sp. Classification (GTDB taxonomy): domain Bacteria; phylum Pseudomonadota; class Alphaproteobacteria; order Sphingomonadales; family Sphingomonadaceae; genus Sphingomonas. Next base: position 5,255 of record DATLJJ010000221.1, read on the forward strand.
GAACTTGAACGCCACGCAGCCTTTCTCAAGTCGGTGGAGGAGCCGCTCTGGGTTGCCGCCGCGTCCGGTTGACGCGTTCCGGCTGCGTTCCTAGCTGCTCCCAATAAGTACGGAGGAAAGTCCATGGAGATCCGGGTTTCGGGGCATCAGGTCGACACCGGTGGCGCGCTTCAGACACAGGTGACCGAACGACTCCAGGGCATCGCGAACAAATATTTCGCGCGTGCGATCTCGTCGCAGGTCACCTTCGGCAAGGGCCCGCGCGACAACGGCTTCACCTGCGACATCGTCATGCACGTGATGCAGGGGCTGGTGCTCAAGGCGACCAACAGCGGCATGGAAGCCAACGGCGCCTTCGACGGCGCGGCCGATCGCATCGACAAGCAGCTGCGCCGCTATACGCGCCGGCTCAAGGACCGGCAGAACGGCGTGGTCAATGCGTTCACCGAGAATGGCGCCTATGACAATGCCGGCTACACGCTGTTCCAGGAAGCCGCGGAGGAAGAAGAGCCCACCGAGGCGCCGCTGATCATCGCCGAAACGCGCGTCGACGTGCCCGATGCGAGCGTGTCGGACGCAGTGATGATGCTGGACCTGCGCAATACGAACGCGCTTCTTTTCCGGAATTCGGGTACGGGCGCGTACAATATGGTGTATCGCCGCGGCGACGGAACGATTGGCTGGGTCGAACCCAATCGCGCGACCGCTTGAACCAGCAGCCCCGCGGGGGGCATGATTCTTGGACGATTGATGATTGAAGTCAGCGAATTGCTCGCGCCGGAAGCGGTGCTTTCCGGCGTGAGCGCTTCCAGCAAGAAGGCGCTGTTCCAGCAGCTCGGCGCCGCTGCCGAACGCGCCTATGGCCTCGACGCGCGCGAAGTGACCGACCGGCTGACCGAGCGCGAGAAGCTCGGCTCGACCGGATTCGGCCAGGGAATCGCGATTCCCCACGGCAAGATGGAGGGGCTCAAGCGCGTCGCCGGCGTGTTCGTGCGGCTCGCCCAGCCGCTCGATTTCGCCGCAGTGGACGAGCTTCCCGTCGACCTGGTGTTCATGCTGCTCTCGCCGGTGGGTGCGGGCGCCGAGCATCTCAAGGCGCTCGCCGCGGTGTCGCGCAAGCTGCGCGACCGCAACTTCGCCGCCAAGCTGCGCGGCGCCGGCTCCCCCGATGCGCTGTTCGCACTGCTCGCCGCGGTGGAAGCGCGTGACGCAGCCTGAGACGAGCGCGCCGACCGGGGCGGAGGCGCATTTCCGCGCGCTCGAATCGCTCTACGCCGCCGCGCCGATCAACAGACTGTTCGAATCCGAGCTGGAGATTCCCGAGAGCGGCGTCGCGCGCATCCGCTTCCGGATCGATTCCCGCTATTTCCACGCCGCGGGCGCCGCGCACGGGACGAGCTATTTCAAGATGCTCGACGACGCTGCCTTCTATGCCGTGAACAGCCTCGTCACCGATCGCTTCGTGCTCACCACGGCGTTCAACCTGCTGCTCACCAAGCCGCTGGGCGAAGGGCCGGTGGTGGCCGAAGGACGCTGGGTCAGCGGCCAGCGGCGCGTGTTCGTCGCCGAGGCGCGGCTGATCGATTCGACGGGCGAGGAGGCCGCGCGCGGCACCGGAACCTTCATGCGCTCGCGCATTCCGCTCGCCTCGCTTCCGGGTTACCGGATCCCATAATGGCACGGCTCGCGACGGCCGCGCTGGTCAATGCGCTGGTCCGCCGCGCCAACCAGCAGGGGGGCTCGGCGATGGTGCTCGCCAAGGGTGACGAGACCGCCGGCGGAATCCTGTTTCTTGCCTATGAAAAGGGCAGAAATCCGCGGTTTTTCGAGCGCGGGCTGGGGGCGCAGGGTACCCCCGAGCTGTTGCCTTCGGGCCCCCGCGAACTGGCCGATGAAGCGGCCGTCAGCGCCTATTGGCAGCGCCGTCGCGAGCGCGATAACGACCTTTGGGTGCTCGAGCTGGATATCGCAGGGGCGGAACGGTTCACCGCTGAAACAATCGGGTTGAGTTGACTTGTCACGCGCGCGACCCGAAAGCATCGCCACGTTCAATCGCGTTGTGCCGCTCGGGGTGTGAATCCGAACGGTTACGCAGTCGGGGGGAAGCCCGGCGGCCCGCAGATCATAAGATCAAAAAGGGGGCCGGCCGCGCGCCAACCGCACAGCAATGAAGCTTGATGAAGTTCCTCCATCGCGCCGCGCCCATCGCGGCGGTGATTCTTTGCGCTGGCACGCTTGCACATGCTGCCACGCCCGCCGTGGGCCAGGTCGTCCAGACCACACCGGCTCAGGCAAATAACGTCCCGGAACAGGCTGTTGTTCCCGCGCCGCAGATTCAGCCGGTGCTTGTTGCCCAGGGCAAGGTCCACAAGCAGGACGGCGAGATCGTCCAGCCGCTTCCCGAAGCGGCGCTTCAGGAAGACCAGGATTTCGCGACGCTGTCCGCCGCAGTCGATGCGCATGACGACATCGTCGCCGCCGACGACCGCGAGCTCAACTGCCTCGCCATCGGTGTCTATTACGAGGCCAAGAGCGAGCCCCTCGCCGGCCAGCTCGCCGTCGCCGACGTAATCCTCAATCGCACCAAATCGGGCCGCTTCCCCACGTCGGTCTGCGGTGTTCTCACCCAGCGCGGCCAGTTCTCGTTCGTGCGCGGCGGCAAGCTGCCGACGCCGCCGAACAACGCGCAGTGGCGCAAGGCGCTCGCCGTCGCCCAGGTCGCGCAGAAGGATCTGTGGGACAGCCCGGCCGGCAACGCGCTCTATTTCCACGCGCGCTATTCCAAGGCGAACTGGAACCGTCCGCGCGTCGCCTCGATCGGCAACCATATTTTCTACCGCTGATTCGCAGGGCGGGGGCTTTTCGGCGTTCGCCGAATGTTCTAAACGGCCGGGGATGACCTCCCCGGCCGTTTTGCCATCCGAAGCCCTGGTCGCGGGCGATGTCGCACGCGGCGTGACGCGGATGCTGCTCCGCCACCATTGCACGGCGATCGCCGAAGTCCCGCTCGACGGCGGGCGGCGCGCCGACCTGATGGCGCTCGACGCGCGCGGCAACATCGTCATCGTCGAGATCAAGGTGTCGCGCGCCGATCTGCTCGGCGACGCCAAATGGACCGACTATCTCGCGCATTGCGACCGTTTCTTCTGGGCAGTGCCCGAGGGGTTCGACCTGCGCCCCTTCGACCAGCCGGGATTCCTTCCCGAGCGCGCGGGGCTGATCATCGCCGATCGCTACGATGCCGCGGTGGCGCGCGAGGCGGCGACGGTACCGCTGGCCAGCGCGACGCGGCGCAAATGCACGCTGGCCTTCGCCCGCCGCGCGGCGCGGCGGGTGATCAATCTGCTCGACCCCGAGGCCGAGCAGCATTTCTGAGCTCTAGAGCCGGGGCCCCGCGCCGCCGGACGCGCCACCCTTGGGCGCTTCGTTGATCAGCCTGGCGATCCCCGGCCAGCGCGTCGCCTCGCGGGCATAGTCGCGCGCGGACTTGCCGCTGCCGAAGTCGGCCTTGTCGGGATTGGCGCCCGCGGCGAGGAGGCGACGGACGATCTCCTCATTGTGCATCTGCACCGCGCGGATCAGCGGAGTCTCGCCGCCCGCATTGGCGAGATTGGGGTTGGCCTTGTAGCGCAGCAGGATCGTCACGCCCTCTTCCCAATTCTGCTCGATCGCGACGAGCAGCGGCGTGTTGCCGCGGCGGTCCTGAACATTGGGGTTGGCATCGTCGGTCTGGAGCAGCGCGCGCAGATACAGCGCGTCCGAGCGGCGCGCGACGATGTGCATCGCCGCCTCGCCGGTGCCGCGGTCCTTGGTGTTGACGATCCGGAGCGTCCTGTCCTGCAGGAACTTGGCCACTTTGGCGCCGTCGCCCTTGCGGATCGCTTCGAGGAATTCATAGCTGTCGGAGAATTGCTGCGCCGCCGCCGGCACTGCCGTCAGGACGAGCGCGGCCGCCGCCGCGGCGCGGAGAGCACGTAACTTCATGGTACGCAGAAACCCTTTGCTGGAACCCCGTTCTTGCGGATGCCCGTCTAACAGATCATGTGCAGTCGCGCCATGAACAGGATCGCCGCCCCTCTCGCCCTCGCGCTTGCCCTCGCCCTGCCCCTCGCCGGTTGCGGGAGCGCCGCGCCCGAACAGCCGCCGCTCGCCGGCGCGAAGATCGGCGGTCCTTTCGCGCTCACCGATCAGGACGGCAGGACGGTGCGCGACACCGATTTCGCCGGGCGCTACCGCATCGTCTATTTCGGCTACACCTATTGCCCGGACGTCTGCCCCAACGACATGGCGAAGATCGGCCAGGCGATGCGCATCCTCGACAAGGAAGCGCCGCGCACTTCGGCGAAGGTCGTGCCGATCTTCGTGACCGTCGATCCCGAGCGCGACACACCTGCGGTGGTCAAGCAGTTCGTCGGCAACTTCCATCCGCGCGTGGTGGGGCTCACCGGCAGCCCGCAGGCGATCGCGCAGATGGCGAAGAACTATGCCGTCTATTTCAAGAAGCAGCCGGCGGGCCCCGGGGGCGGCTATCTGGTCGATCACCTCGCGGTCGCCTTCCTGATGGGCCCGAACGGCGAGCCGATCGCCTCGCTGCCGATCGATCAGGACGGCAAGGCGATCGCCGGGCAAGTGAAGCACTGGGTGCGATGAGCAGCGGACGCTTCTGGGAAGATCTGCCGCTCGACAAGCTCGACCGCGCGCAATGGGAGGCGCTGTGCGACGGCTGCGGCAAGTGCTGCGTCCACAAGCTCGAGGACGAGGAGACAGGCGAACTGCTCACCACCAACGTCGCGTGCCGGCTGCTCGATCGCCGCATGGGACGCTGCAGCGACTACAGACACCGCCACGCCTATGTGAGCGAATGCGTGCGGCTCAACGCGAACAATGTCCACACGATCGAGTGGCTGCCCTCGACCTGCGCCTATCGGCTGCGCGCCGAGGGAAAGCCGCTGCCCGAATGGCATTATCTGGTCTGCGGCGATCGCGAGGCGGTCCACGCCGCGGGTCAGTCGACGCGCGGCTGGACGATCTCGGAGGACGACGCCGGCGACTTCGAGCACCATCTGGTGGACCGGGAGCTTTGACCGGCCAGGTCGAAGTCGTCCGCAACGCACGCGCCCGGCGCATCCGTCTGTCCGTCGATCCCCGCGACGGCCGCGTCCGCCTGACGCTCCCTCCGCGCGCGTCGCTTCGCAAGGCGCTGGCCTGGGCCGAGGCACAGCAGGGCTGGATCGAGACGCAGCGCGCGCGAATCCCCGAAACCCAGCCCTTCGGGCCGGGGCAAAGGATTCCCTTTGCGGGCGCCGAGATCGAAATCGCCTGGGACGCGAAAGGCCCGCGCACGCCGAGGCGCGAAGGCGACAGGCTGATCTGCGGCGGGCCGCCCGAGATGCTCGCGCGCCGCGTCGAGCGCTGGTTGAGGGCCGAGGCGCTGCGGCTG
>DATLJJ010000222.1:0-2214 GCA_035538975.1 Sphingomonas sp.
CCGACCATCCGGACTTCACGCTGACCGCCGAGATGCGCCCGGTCGCGAACGCCGCGCCGAAGATCAGCTGGAAGCTCACCGCCAGGCGCCCCGGCTGGTATACGGTGGGATATACCGGCGGCCCGGCGACCGACCCGGCGACCGCGGACAATGTCCTCCAGCCGCTGATCTGGCAGGAAAAGCGCTTCCCGCGCGCGCCGCTGACCACCGGCGAGCATATGGGCGGGCTGCCCGCCACGCTGGTGAGCAAGGGCGGGATGACCAGCGGCCTGAGCGTCGACCCGGCCGAGAGCCCGTTCCGCCTGCCGGTCTTCTCCAACGCGCGCTTCGGCGTGATGCTGCGCAATCCCGCGGGCGAGGCGCAGCCGAGCGCCTTCGCGCCGCTGCTCGGCGGCACCGGCTCGCGGCTCGAAGTCGGGCAGAGCACCAGCTTCGCGGTGCGCCCGCTGCTGGTGAAGGGCGATTGGTACGCGGCCTTCACCGAGGCGGCGCGCGACCTGTTCAAGTTTCGCGACGTCCGCGAGAATTACGAGCAGTCGCTCAACGCCACGATCGACACGATGACCGAATTCCAGATGGACGACGGCTATTCGGGCTGGAATGCCGATCTCAAGGGCTTCGACTATGAGACCGACGTGCACGGCACGGTGAAGGTCGTCTCGGCGCTCCACCCGCTGTCCGCCGCGATCATCCAGGACGATCCCGAAATCTATCGCCGCCGCGCGCTGCCGATCACCGAATTCCTGATGTCGCGGACCAAATATCTCTACAACACCGATCCGAACGTGGCCGGGCAGAACGCCGCGCGCGACATGAAGGGGCCGGCGGCAGAGGTGTCCGAGCTCGCCGAACTCTATCAGATGTCGCGCGAGCAGACCCCGGTGTTCCTGCATTATGCCAGGACGCTTGCCGGCAAGCCGCGCCAGCTCAACCTCAAGATGACGAGCACCGGCGAGAATTTCTGGGACAAGCTCGCCTTCTACAGGCTGACGGGCGACAAGGCGCAGCTCGACCAGGCGCGTAAGCTCGCCGACGCCTATATCGCCGCGCGCATCGATACCCCGCAGAGCGATTTCAGTGACGTCCATCTCGACGCGGGCGGGCAGTTCTGGAGCGACTTCTCGCCGCACTGGATCATGCTGTTCGAGCTGTGGCAGGAAACCGGCGAGCCGCGCTATCTGCGTGCGGCGGCGGCGGGTGCGCGGACCTATGCCAGCTATGCCTGGTTCTATCCGGCCATTCCCGATGGCAACATCACGGTCGACGCCGAGGGCGCGCCGGTCGGCTATCACAAGTCGAAGCTCGATGCCGAGCCGATCAAGACCCCGCCGGTCACGCTGCCCGCGTGGCAGGTGTCGCAGATCGGGCTGATCCCCGAGGCGCAGACCACCTATCACCTCAACCCTGCGGTGTTCCTGGCGCACCATGCGGCGTACCAGCTGCGCATCGCTGCCGCGACCGGGGATGCCTTCCTGCACGACGTCGCGCGCGCGGCGATCGTCGGGCGGTACAAGACCTATCCCGGCTATGACATCAACGTGCGCTATTCGGGCGTCCAGGCGCGCTCCGACTTCCCGCTGCGTCCGTTCAAGGATCTCAACTACAACGAAGTCTATTACAACCATGTCTGGCCGCACATCGCGCTGCTGACCGACTATCTGATCTCGGACTTCGAGACGCGATCGAACGGCGCGATCAAATTCCCCGCGCGCTATGCCCAGGGCTATGCCTATCTGCGCAGCAAGGTCTATGGCGACCGGCCGGGCAGCTTCATGGGCGACGAGGGCGTGCGGCTGTGGATGCCGCGCCATCTGGTCAAGGCCGACGATCCGCAGGCGAACTACCTGACCGGCTATGGCAATGGCCGCCTCTATCTCGCGCTTACCAACGAGAGCGCGACAGCACGCACCGTCACGGCGAGTTTCGACCATGAGCGCGTGCCCTGGGTCGAGGGCCGCGTCTACACCGCGCGGATGTGGCGCGACGGCAAGCCGGCGGGCAGCGTCAAGGTGGTCGACGGCAAGGTCACGCTGCCGCTGAGCGCGCGCGGGATCACGGCGGTGGCGATCGAGGGCATGCCCGTGTTCCGCAAGTTGCAGGACGAATATTTCGACGGCGCAGCCGCAGCTCCGGCGGGCGCGACCGGCGAGCGGAGCCTGCGCACCGAGAGCACGGCCGCCGGCAATGCCACGGCGATGTTCCTCAACTTCGCCG
>DATLJJ010000223.1:0-13353 GCA_035538975.1 Sphingomonas sp.
GCGGACCGACTTCCCGCTGGGCAACCACCAGGACCTGATCGACGCGATCACCACCCGGCTCTGGCCGCTGGGCGGCGACACGGTGTTCGTCCCCGGCCACGGCCCGGCAAGCAACTTCGCCCACGAACGGCAGACGAATCCCTTCGTGGCCGATTCGGTGCTGGCGCGGTGAAGATGGCCATCCTCCCCCGCCCAAGGGGAGGATAGAGCATCAGCGCAGCGGGTTGCCGTATTGCTGCGCGAGATAGATGGCCCATGCCGCGAGGCCGATCAGCGTGAGCATGGTGGTGATCGCGCCGATCATCCGTCCGGGCATCCAGCCGTCCATGCCGATCGGGTGGAGCAGCCGCCCGATCAGGAACACCGCAGCGACGATCCACAGCGTGAGGCTGGTGCCGGCGCCGAACTCGATCAGCGCGATCAGGACCAGCACCAGGGGCACATATTCGGCGAAGTTGAGCTGCGCGCGCATCCGCGCGGCGAGGCGCGCGTTGCCGCCGTCTCCCACCCAGACCTTCTCGGCGCGGCGGACCTGGCTGATGCGGAGCCCCAGCCAGAAGTTGATCAGCGCGGCAGCGCCGGCAGAAGTGAGCGCGACAGGCAGCAGCATTGGCAATTCCCCTTCGCTTCCCCATCTACACGGCCTTGCACTATGGGCAAGAATCGCTATACGCGCGCATTCGCTTCGTGACCTGTCCGCTGGTCCGGCGAGCGCCGGCCGGTCCGGTCGCTTGCCCGGCAAGCCTTGCGGGCGTATCGCGATCCTGACCAGTTTACTCGGATAAAGGTGCCTGATGGCCGTTCCCAAGAGAAAGACCTCGCCGTCGCGGCGTGGCATGCGCCGGGCGCACGATGCGCTCTCGGTCGAAGCGTTCCAGGAATGCTCGAACTGCGGCGAACTGAAGCGCCCGCACCACCTGTGCGCGGCGTGCGGCCATTATAACGGCCGCGAAGTCACCTCCGTCGAGGCCTGACGCCAGTCGAACAGGGGCCAGCAGGCATGACGATCCCGATGCGAATCGCCGTCGACGCCATGGGCGGCGACGAAGGGATCGCGGTCATGCTGGCCGGCGTCGCGCGTGCGCGTCGTCGCTTCGAGGGGATGCAGTTCATCCTCGTCGGCGACGAGGCGCAGATTCGCGAGGGGCTGAAGAACCACCCCAATCTCACGGCCGCGTCGGAGATCGTCCACGCGCCTGAGGTCGTCGCGTCCGACGAAAAGCCGAGCGCTGCGATCCGCCGCGCCAAGGTCACCTCGATGGGAATCGCCATCGACCTGGTGAAGAAGGGCAAGGCGGGCGCCGCCGTGTCCTCGGGCAACACGGGCGCGCTTATGGCGATGTCCAAGCTCGCGCTCAGGACCATGCCCGGAATCGACCGGCCCGCGCTCGCCGCGCTGATGCCGACGCTCGGCGACAACGACACGGTGATGCTCGACCTGGGCGCCAATACCGAAGTCGATTCGCGCAATCTCGTCCAGTTCGCAGTGATGGGCGCGGCCTATGCCCGCATCGCGCTCGACCTCGAGAAGCCGCGCGTCGCCCTGCTCAACATCGGCACCGAGGAGATGAAGGGCACCGATAGCATCCGCGACGCCGCCGCCGAGCTGCGCGCGGCATCGCATCTGCGGCTCGACTTCAAGGGCTTCATCGAAGGCAACAAGCTCTCGCGCGGCGACGTGGACGTGATCGTCTGCGACGGCTTCTCGGGCAACATCGCGCTCAAGACGGTGGAAGGCACCGCGCGCTTCGTCGCGGACCTGCTCAAGCGGGCATTCTCGAGCTCGCTGCGCTCGAAGATCGGCTTCCTGATCTCGAAGCCCGCGACCGAGCTGCTGCGCCACCACCTCGACCCCAACAACCACAATGGCGCAGTCTTCCTGGGCCTCAACGGCATCGTCGTGAAGAGCCACGGCAGCGCCAACGAGCTGGGTGTGGACACGGCGATCGGCTTCGCCGCCAAGATGCTGCGCGACGACCTCAACCGGCGGATCGCCGAGGATCTCGGGAATTTCGAGGCAAAGGCTGCGTGACACTCCGTTCGGTGATTCTGGGTACCGGCTCCTTCCTGCCGGAACGCCGCGTTTCCAACGCCGAGCTGGCGGAGAAGGTGGACACGAGCGACGAGTGGATCGTCGAGCGCACCGGCATCCGCTTCCGCCACATCGCCGCCGAGGGCGAGACGACGAGCACGCTGGCCACCGGGGCGGCCAAGGCCGCGCTGGCGGCGGCCGGCATCCCCGCTTCGAGCATCGACCTGATCGTGCTGGCGACCGCGACGCCCGACCAGACCTTCCCCGCAAGCGCGACGCGCGTGCAGACCGCGCTGGGCATAAACGACTGCGTCGCCTTTGACGTGGCGGCAGTCTGCTCGGGCTTCCTCTATGCGCTGCAGGTCGCCGATTCGATGATCCGCGCCGGCGCACACAAGCGCGCGCTGGTGATCGGCGCCGAGACCTTCAGCCGCATCCTCGACTGGGAAGACCGCGCGACCTGCGTGCTCTTCGGCGACGGCGCGGGCGCGATCGTGCTCGAGGGGCAGGAAAGCGACGGCCAGGGCATCCTCGCGACCCGGCTCCATGCCGACGGGCGGCACAACGATCTTCTTTACGTCGACGGCGGACCTTCAAGCACCGGAACTGTCGGCAAGCTCCGGATGAAGGGGCGCGAGGTGTTCCGCCACGCGGTGGTCAACCTCGCCGCGGTGATGGAGGAATCGCTCGCCGCCGCAGGGCTCCAGCCTTCGGACGTCGACTGGGTGGTGCCGCACCAGGCCAATGCCCGCATCCTCGACGCGACTGCCCGCAAGCTGGGGCTTCCGGCCGACCGCGTGGTGGTGACCGTCGACCAGCACGCCAACACTTCGGCGGCATCGGTGCCGCTCGCGCTCGACGCCGCGGTTCGCGACGGGCGAATCAAGCGCGGGCAGCTGCTCGTGCTCGAAGCGATGGGCGGCGGCTTCACCTGGGGCGCTGCAGTCGTTCGTTTCTGAAATATTTCTGAATTCGTTCCAAACGCGTAATGTTCCCATTTGCGGCGGGTCCACAATCTGTTAAGAAAGCAACCCAGATAAATTCCGGGGGACTCGCCGAGTGGCAGTTGCGGGCACGCTGACCAGGGCCGATCTGGCCGAATCGCTCCATCGCGAAGTAGGTCTTTCGCGCGCCGACGCCGCGCGGCTGGTCGAACAGATCCTTCAGCACATGTGCGAGGCGCTCGCCGAGGGCGAGAACGTCAAGATCTCCGGCTTCGGCAGCTTCATCCTTCGCGACAAGGGCGAGCGCGTCGGCCGCAACCCCAAGACCGGCGTCGAGGTGCCGATCGCGCCACGCCGGGTCCTCACCTTCCGGGCCAGCCAGATGATGCGCGACCGCATCGTGGCCGGCGGCTGAGGCCCGCCATGGCCGCGGAAAAAGCGGCCGGCGCCCTTCGCACGATCGGCGAGCTCGCCCAGGAGATCGGGCGGCCCCAGCATATCCTGCGTTACTGGGAAACGCGTTTCCCCCAGCTCCGCCCGCTCACCCGCGCGGGCAACCGGCGCTACTATCGCCCCGAGGACGTGGCGCTGGTGCATCGTATCCACCACCTGCTCACCGACGAGGGCTACACGATCCGCGGCGTCCAGCGGCTGCTCGCCGCCGAGCGCGCGGGCAAGGCCCCGCCAGCCGCACCCGCAGCGCCGGCAGCGAAGGGGCACAGCAGCGAGGAACTGCGCGCCATCCGCGACTCGCTGGCAAAGGCGCTCGACGAGGACGAGGGCCGCTAGGCTTCAGGGCGCGTCGGGTCCCAGGCTGGCGTCGAGATCGCGCGGGCGGACGAAGCGCACCAGCTCGGCCTCGCCGGCCCTTGCCTGATCCCAGCTCTCGCTTGCGAAACGGACCTCCGCGAGGCTGGCGGTGGGAAACTTGACCTCGACTTCGTCGCGCAGCGGCCCGTCGCCCGGGACGAGCAGCAGAATCAGCTCCTCGAGACCCGGGTTGTGCCCCGCGAGCAGGACGTGATCGGCGCCCGCCGGAAGATCGTGCACCACGTCGAGCAGGGTCGCCGCGGAGGCGAGATAGATGCGCTGGTCCCAAGCCGGCGCGAGATCGCTGCCATAGCCTTCGCCGAGATGCTCGAGCGTCTCGACCACGCGCGCCGCGGGCGAGGCAATGACATGATCGAAATCCAGCCCGAGCGCCTTCATGTGGCGCCCCATCAGCGCGGCGGCGCGCTGCCCCTTTGGGTTGAGCGGCCGATCGAAGTCGCGCGCGACCGGATCGTCCCAACCCGATTTGGCGTGGCGCAGCAGCGTGAGCGTCTTCATGCGTCCCCGAAGCCCGTGTGTTCCGCGGGCGCCTCATGCCGCAAGCGCGCGCCCGAGGAAAGCCGCACGCGCTCGACGGCCTGATCGAGCGACACGCGCGCGACCGGCGTGCCGGCGGGAAAGGCGTCGAGCAGCCGCGAGGGGCTGGCGGCCGAGAGCAGCACGAAGGTGCCGCGATCGTCCGCCCGACGGATCAGCCGACCGAACGCCTGGGCGAGCCGCGCACGGACGATCCGGTCGTCATAGGCGCTGCCGCCCCCCGCGAGCCGGCGGGCGGCGTGGAGCACGCTGGGCTTGGGCCAGGGAACGCCCTCCATCACGACCAGCCGCAGCGATTCGCCGGGCACGTCGACGCCGTCGCGCAGCGCGTCGGTGCCGAGCAGCGAGGCGCGGGGATCGTCGCGGAAGATGTCGACGAGCGTGCCGGTGTCGATCGGATCGACGTGCTGCGCGAGCAGCGGCAGTCCCTCGCGCGCCAGCCGGTCGGCGATTCGCGCATGGACCGCACGCAGCCGCCGGATCGCCGTGAACAGCCCGAGCGTGCCGCCGCCCGAGGCGACGATCAGCCGCGAATAGGCATTGGCGAGCGCGGGCAGATCGCCGCGCTTTACGTCGGTGACGATCAGCACCTCGGCCTGGGCGGCATAGTCGAAGGGGCTCGACGCCTCGAAGCGGATCGCCGGACGCGGCAGGTGGACGGCGCCCGACCGAGCCTCCGCCACCTCCCAGTCGCCGCCGGCGCGCAGCGTCGCCGACGTGACGAGCACGCCTTGCGCGGGCTCGAGCACCGTCCGGGCAAAGGGCTTCGACGGATCGAGCCAGTGGCGGTGGAGGCCGACGTCGTACTCGCGCCCCTCGACGCGATCGACGGCGAGCCAGTCGACATATTCGGGATCGGCAGGCCCGCCGATGCGCGCGATCAGCGCGAGCCAGGCACCGACGGTCTCGGTGCGCCAGCCGAGCGAGGCGATCGCGCCTTCGATCCGCGCGCGCGCGGGTCCGTCCATCCAGTCGGGCGAATCGGCGAGCACCGCTTCGAGCCGGCGGCCGAGCTTGACCAGCGGGCGGAGCAGCGCGTCGAGTGCGGCGCCTGCCGGCCCTGCGGCCTCGACCAGCGCGGCATCGGGCTCGGCGAGCTCGGTCTCCAGCCCGTAGCCCGCGTCGCCCGAACCGTTCGCGTCGCGCGCATAGACGAGCCCGCGCACCGCGGCGAGCAGCGCCTCGACCGGCCCGAAGGGCTCGCCTTCGTTCAGCCGCTGGAGCCACTGGTCGCTGGGCAGCGCGCGCGCGGCGTCGACCGCCTCGGAAATCGCGCGGCCGCCTTCCTCGTCATAGCTGGCGACGTCCGAGAGCCGCGCGGCGAGCCCGCGGCGGCGACCGCGCGAGCCCGATTCGGGGCCGATCACCCAGCGGCGCAGCTCGATCGCTTCCTGACCCGTGAGCGCGGCCGAGAACATCGCGTCGGCGGCGTCGAAGATGTGATGGCCCTCGTCGAAGACGTAGCGCGTGGGCCGCGTGGCCGATTCGCGGCCGCGCGCGGCGTTGACCATCACCAGCGCGTGGTTGGCGATGACGATGTCGGCATCGGCCGAGGCACGGGCGGCGCGCTCGATGAAGCATTTCCGATAGTGGGGGCAGCCTGCGTAGATGCATTCGCCGCGACGATCGGTGAGCGCGGTCGATCCGTTGCGACGGAACAGCGTGGGGAGCCAGCCGGGCAGGTCGCCGCCGATCATGTCGCCGTCGGCAGTATAGGCCGCCCAACGCGCGACGAGCTGGGCGAGGATCGCCGCGCGCCCGGCGAATCCGCCCTGCAGCGCGTCCTCGAGGTTGAGCAGGCAGACGTAGTTCTCGCGGCCCTTGCGCGTCACGACCCGCTGCTTGCGCACCTCCGGATCGGGGAAGAGCCGTTCGCCCTCGTAACCGAGCTGGCGCTGGAGCGCCTTGGTGAAGGTAGAGACCCAGACCGGCCCCTCGGCCTGTTCGGCCCAGAGCGAGGCGGGGGCGAGATAGCCGAGCGTCTTGCCGATGCCGGTGCCCGCCTCGGCGAGCACCAGATTGGGCGCGTCGCGAACGGCACGCGGCGCGAAGGCGGCCGCGGCGGCTGCGGCATAGTCGCGCTGGCCCTGGCGGCGCTCGGCGCTGCTGCCGGTCAGCCGTGCGAGGCGATCGGCGACCTCGGCATCATTGAGCGTGACGGTCCGCGGCGCAGGGCGCGGTGCGCGCTCCTCCCATTCGGGGAGCTTCGAGAAGAGCCAGCGCTCGGCGCGCTCGGGCTTGTCGACTCGCTGGCTGAGCGCCGGGGCCCAGGGCCAGCGTAGCCGGAAGAGCGACTGGAGCGCGTGCCACGCCCCTTCGCGCTCGCTCCAGTCGCCCTGCGGCGTGGCGAGCAGCGCCTCGGCCGCACGGAGCAGGAATGCGGGCGTTTCGGCATCGCTTGCGGGCGGCTCGAGCCCGGCGACGCGCGCGAGGCCCTTGGGCGTGGGTACCATGAAGCGCGCGGGGCGCAGGAAGGCGAAGAGCTCGAGCAGGTCGAGGCCGGAAAGCTCGGGATGGCCAAGCCGCTGCCCGATCAGCGGGGCATTGAGCAGGATGGTGGGCGTGTCCGCGACGATGCGGATCGCCTCACCCCGGCTGACCGCGCGCGTCTCCCCGCCGCCGGCGATCCAGACGCCGCCATGGCTCGCGTGAAGCGCAGGATAGGGGAGCGGGGGCGTCATCGGCGGAAGATGACAGCGCGGAAGATTACAAAGATTACACCCTCCCCGGGGTTTTTGCGCAACAACCGGGGCCGGCGCCGCGCAGCCGCAAGGGCGCGCGGCCGGGCAAGCGCGCGAAGGCGGGGAGTCGGCGACTCGTACATCGGAAGGGCTATCCCAGACCAAATCCTACTTTGGAAGATGTTTTATGTTTGTTCCGCGTGCGACGCCGTTCCGGGACCCGATTGCGCAAGAACGGGAACGACTGCCATCACGCCGCCCGGTTAGGATCGCCCGAAGCACACAGGAGGGCCGAATGAAGCCGAGTCAGCGGCAGCTTTATGCCGAGCGCATCGAACGCGTGGTGGAGCATATCGAGAGCCTCGATCCCGAAGCACCCAACCCGGCGCTCGCCGAGCTGGCGGGGATCGCCGCGCTGTCCGAATTCCACTTCCACCGCGTCTTTCGCCTGATGACCGGCGAGACGGTGGGGGAGGCGCTGCGGCGGATCCGGCTGGCGCGCGCGCTCCCGGCGCTGGCCGCAGCGCGGACCGTGACCCAGGCTTCGGAGGCGAGCGGCTATGCGACGTCGCAGGGGTTCGCCCGTGCATTGCGACGCCACGCGGGCACCTCCGCCACCGAGGCGCGTACCGACGCCGGGACGCTCGATTCGCTCGCAGCGCGGCTACGCGCGCCGGCGACCGATGGATCGCCGCTTTCGGTGGAAGTGGCTTCGGTGGAGCCGTTCCGGCTGCTCGCGATCCGGAACGTCGGCGACTATGCCGAGCTCGACGCGGGGTACACGCGGCTGTTCGATCTCGTGCTCCGGCAGATGCCGCCCGAGGCGCTGCAGGGTATCTACGGCGTGCCGCACGACGATCCGCGCTTCACGCCACCCGAGGACTGCCGGTTCGATTGCGCGCTGGCGGTAGGGCAAGCCGGGCAACCCGAGGGTGCGCTTCGCGAACTCCATCTCGGCGGCGACGGCGGCTACGCCCGGCTGCGGCATTCGGGCTCGTACGACGATCTGCCCGCGAGCATCGACCTCCTCTATGCCGCGACGCTGATCGAACTCGACCGGGCCTTGGGCGACTCCCCGGTCTTCGTCCATTATCTCGACGATCCGGAAGAGGTGGCGGAGGCGGACCTGCGCTCGGAAATCTACCTTCCGCTGAAGTGAGGCGCTGCCCGAGGCGGCAGGCAGCGATCTGTGAGCGCAACGCTGGCACCCGCCGCCCCTCTTCGCTAGACGCGCGGCATCATGACCGACAAGCAAGCCCTGCGCGCCGCCGCGCTCGAATCCAAGGCCTGGCCCTTCGAAGAGGCACGCAAGCTGCTCAAACGTTATCCGAACGGCGCGCCGGAGAAGGGCTATGTGCTGTTCGAGACCGGCTATGGCCCGTCGGGCCTGCCGCACATCGGCACCTTCCAGGAAGTGCTGCGCACGACGATGGTGCGCCACGCGTTCGAGGCGCTGTCGGACATTCCGACGCGGCTGATCGCATTCAGCGACGACATGGACGGGCTCCGGAAAGTTCCCGACAACGTCCCCAACAAGCCGCTGCTCGAGGCGAACCTGGGCAAGCCGCTGACGCGCGTGCCTGATCCCTTCGGCTGCCACGAGAGCTTCGCGCACCACAACAACGCGCAGCTGCGCAGCTTTCTCGACCAGTTCGGCTTCGACTACGAGTTCGCCTCGTCGACCGAATATTATGCCAGCGGCCGCTTCGACGCGACGCTCAAGGCAGTGCTGCGCAATTATCAGGCGATCCTCGACATCATGCTGCCGACGCTGCGCGCCGAGCGGCAGGCGACCTATTCGCCGGTGCTGCCGGTGAGCCCGAAGTCGGGCGTGGTGCTTCAGGTACCCGTGGAAGTGCTCGACGCCGAGACCGGCATGATCGCCTTCGAGGACGAAGGGGAGAGGATCGAGCAGTCGATCTTCGGCGGGAAGGCGAAGCTCCAGTGGAAGGTCGACTGGGCGCTGCGCTGGGTGGCGCTCGGCGTCGATTACGAGATGGCGGGCAAGGACCTGATCGATTCGGTCACCCAGTCGAGCAAGATCGCGCGCGCGCTCGGGGGCAAGCCGCCCGAGGGCTTCAACTACGAGCTGTTCCTCGACGAGAATGGCGAGAAGATCTCCAAGTCCAAGGGCAACGGCCTGTCGATCGAGCAATGGCTGACCTATGGCCCCGACGAGAGCTTGGCCTTCTATCTCTATCGCGAGCCCAAGCGCGCCAAGGCGCTCCACATGGGCGTGATCCCGCGCGCGGTGGACGAATATTGGCAGTTCCGCGGCAATTATCCCGCCCAGCCGATCGAGCAGAAGCTCGGCAACCCGGTGCACCATATCCACAATGGCGCGGTGCCCGCCGAGACGCTGCCGGTGACCTTCGGGCTGCTGCTCAACCTCGTCGGCGTGATGGGCGACGCCAGCAAGGAGCAGGTGTGGGGCTATCTGGCCAATTACGTGCCCGACGCCACGCCCGAGAGCTATCCGGCGCTCGACAAGCTGATCGGCTATGCGCTCGCCTATGGACGCGACTTCGTGGCACCGACGCTCAAGCGCCGCGCGCCCGAGGGCGTGGAAGTCGAGGCGCTGCGGCGGCTCGACGCAGTGCTCGCGGGAATGGCTGACGATGCCTCGGCCGAGGACATCCAGAACGAAGTGTACGAGATCGGCAAGACCGGCGGGTTCGAGAATCTGCGCGACTGGTTCAAGGCGCTCTACGAAACGCTGCTCGGGTCCGAGCAGGGGCCGCGGATGGGGAGCTTCATCGCGCTCTATGGCATCGGCAACAGCCGCAAGCTGATCGCCGACGCGCTGGCGCGCGCGGGCTGACCGGAAGCCGTAGAGCAATGCGAGCCGCAAAGCCCCGCCCGAGGTCCGCGCTTCGCGACTTTCTGAAGAGCGAGGCGGCGGGCGGAATCGTGCTGATCGCCGCGGCGGCGGTGGCGATGCTCGTGGCGAACCTGCCGGGGCTCGCGCCGGGCTATTTCCACTTGCTGCACCTCGAGACCGGCCCGACGATCAGCCCGCGCTACGGGCCGATGACGGTGCACCGCTGGATCAACGATGCGGCGATGGCGGTGTTCTTCCTGCTCGTGGGGCTCGAGATCAAACGCGAGTTCGTCGACGGCAGGCTGGCGAGCTGGCGGCACCGGCGGCTGCCGGTGATCGCCGCGGCGGCAGGAATGGCGGTGCCCGCGATCTTCTACCTGAGCGTGACGCACGGCACACCCGGGCTGGCGGACGGCTGGGCGATCCCGGCGGCGACCGACATCGCCTTCGCGATCGGGGTGCTGGCGCTGCTCGGCAAGCGCGCGCCGACCAGCCTCAAGCTGTTCCTCACCACCGTGGCGATCGTCGATGACATGGGATCGGTGGCGATCATCGCAGTCGCCTATACCGACAGCATCGATTCGCTGGCGCTGGGGATGGCCGCGCTGGTGCTGCTGGCGATGTACGTGCTGGGGCGCAGCGGCGTGACTCGCCTGGGCATCTATCTGCCGCTGGCGGTGCTGCTCTGGTATTTCGTGTTCCGATCGGGCGTCCATGCGACGATCGCGGGCGTGGCGGCGGCGATGATGATTCCGATCCGTACCACGCCCGGCGCGCCCGACGCGCACGACTCGCCGCTCCACCGGCTGGAGCATGCGCTGCATCCCTGGTCGGCCTTCGTGATCGTGCCGCTGTTCGGCTTCGCCAATGCCGGGCTGCCGCTGGGAGGACTTTCGCCCGCTGTGCTGCTCGAGCCGCTACCGCTGGGCGTCGCGCTGGGACTGTTCCTGGGCAAGCAGTCCGGCGTGTTCGCGGCGATGTGGCTCGCGCACCGTACCGGCTTCGCCTGCCGGCCGGCGTGGGCGAGCTGGCCGCAGGTCTATGGCATGGCGATCCTCGCGGGGATCGGCTTCACGATGAGCCTGTTCATCGGGGGCCTCGCCTTCCCGGGCGACGAGGCGCTGATCGGCAAGGTCAAGGTGGGGGTGCTGGCGGGGTCGATTCTCTCCGCAATCGCCGGCTATGCGGTGCTTCGCTTCGCGCCGCCGCGCCGCGCGCTCGCGGTCAGGCTGATCGAGGCACGCAGGGGCCGCTGACCGGCTCGGCACGGCGGTCGGCGAGCACCGCGGCGCACCAGACCGCGAAGCCGCCGAGCGCGAGCGCCGCGCCGACATAGCCCGTCGAGGTCCAGCCCCAGCCCGCGGCGATCGCCATGCCGCCGAGCCACGGACCCAGCGCGTTGGCGGTGTTGAACGCCGAATGGTTGAGCGCGGCGGCGAGCGACTGGGCCTCCCCCGCGACGTCCATGAGCCGCGTCTGGAGCACCGCGCCGAGCGCGCCCGCGAAGCCGATCGCGAACACCGAAAGGCAGAGCGTCCAGAAATTGCCCGCCGCGAGCGGATAAAGCGCGAGCGCGGCCGCGCTGCCGAGCAGCAGCAGCCCCGCAGTGGGCATCAATGCGCGATCGGCGAAGCGCGGAACGATGATGTTGCCCGCGGTCATGCCAAGGCCGAACACCGCGAGCGCGACGGGAATCATCGTGGCGGACACGCCCGTGACCTCGAGCAGCGTCGAGGCGACATAGGTGTAGACGCAGAACAGCCCGCCGAAGCCGATCGCGCCGATGCCGAGCGTGAGCCACACCTGGCCGTTCGCGAGCGCACTGAGTTCACGCAGCGGACTGGCGCCGCGATCGGGCCGGTCGCGCGGGGCGAGCAGCCAGACCAGCACCACGGTCAGCAGCGCGAGCACCGCGACGACGCCGAAACCCCAGCGCCAGCCGATCGCCTGCCCCATCCAGTTGGCGAGCGGCACGCCGATCACGGTTGCGATGGTGAGCCCCAGCAGCACGCGCCCGACGGCCTGCGAACGCTGGTTGACCGGCACCAGCGAGGCGGCGACGAGCGCGGCGATGCCGAAATAGGCGCCGTGGGGGAGCCCGCTCAGGAAGCGGAAGACCAGCATCCAGCCATAGCTGGGCGCGAGCGCGCTGAGGCCGTTGAACAGCGCGAAGGCCGCCATGAGCAGGATCAGCAAGCTGCGCCGCGCGAGCCGCGCGCCGAGCACCGCGAGCAGCGGCGCGCCGACCACCACACCGAGCGCATAGGCGCTGATCACATGGCCTGCGGTCGGCTCGTCGATGCCCAGCCCATGCGCGAAATAGGGCAGCAGGCTCATCGTCGCGAATTCGGTGGTGCCGATCGCGAACCCGCCCATGGCGAGCGCGAAATGGACGAGCGCGGGAGACGGAGTGCGGGGCAGGGAGGCATGCATCGCATCCCTGATGGTTATGCTGCACTGCAGCGTCAACCGGCGGGGATGGCACATACGAATGCAAGCGGTGCAATCGCCGCTAGTGTGCGGTGAGCCGAGCGATCCAGGGCGCGAGGTGGAAGAGGCTCATCAGCGCGTACATCGCGGTCATGCCGGTCAGCGGAGACGCGCCATAGGCGGCCGAGCAGAGGGCGGGGCCATCACCCTGAACCGCGCTCAACGCGGCCAAGGCCGCGAAGCACGGCGCCGCCGCGAGGCTCAGCCCCAGTGCGACGCGGCGCCCGGCGCTGCGCCCCGCCGCGACCACGTTCAGGCCTCCTGCCTGGCGGCGCGGAATGCGGCCTCGCCGGCGTCCGATACTTCGACCCATTTGGCGTCGGGCGTCGATTCCGCGGCATAATTGTCGTGCCAGTTCCACCATTTATAGGGAGGAGTCTGCGGATAGCCGCGGGGTGAATCCTCCCATGCCTCCTGCCGGCCGAGCGCCGTCAGGTCGAGGTAGCTCCACACCGTCCCCATTGCCTCGTCGCCGCGATTGTTGATGAAATAGGTGCGGAAGATCCGCTCGCCGTCGCGGATGAAGACATTGTGGCCGTGCCATTCGTCGACTCCGAAATCGGCGTCGAAGCTGTCGGTGATCGTGTACCACGGCATCTCCCAGCCCATCCGCGCCTTGAGCCGGGCGATGTCCGCCTGCGGTGCGCGCGAGGCATAGGCGAGCGTGGTGTCGCGCACGTTGAGATGCGCGAGGTGCGAGACCTGGTCGGCGCCCAGCGAGCAGCCGCGGCAGGCATGGTCGGGCCAGCCGAACACGCCGGGCTCGAAGAAGGCACGATAAACGATCAGCTGGCGCCGCCCTTCGAAAAGATCGAGCAGGCTCGCGCGGCCGTTCGGCCCTTCGAAGACATAGTCCCTCTCTACTGCCATCCACGGCATCCGCCGCCGCTCGGCAGCGAGCGCGTCGCGCGCTCGTGTGTGCGCCTTCTCCTTGACCAGCAGCGCCGCATGCGCCGCTTCCCACTGTTCCGGTGCCACGACCGGAGGATGGCTCTCAGGGAAATCGGACGGCATGTC
>DATLJJ010000224.1:0-1716 GCA_035538975.1 Sphingomonas sp.
AAGTCGCCGACCGAATTCTTCAAGCTGCAGAGTGACTATGTCCGCAGCGCGTTCGATTCGTACGTCGCCGAGACCTCGAAGACCACCGAAGCGGTCCTCAAGCTCGCCGGCGACGCTGCGCAGCCGATCTCGAACCGCTTCGCGGTCGCGGTCGAAAAGGCGAAGGTCGTCGCCTGACGCCTTTTCGCTGAGCGAAAGCACAGTTGGGGCGGCTGCCGGCACGGCGGCCGCCCTTTTCTTTGCGCCCCGGACCCCGCGAGCGGATTTTTCGTTTTGGACCGGGGCAGTTCCGCGCCGCCCGGCGCGAGCACGGCCTTGCCTCGCTTCCGGCGAACCCATATTTTTGAGCCGCGATGATTGAACGCACCCATTACGAAATCCGCATGGCCGAGGACGGCGACGACGAGGACAACGGCGGGCGCGACCCGTCGGTCGGTCTGGCGACGCGCACCCGCACGCGCACCAAGAAACCCACGCCATACCGCGTGCTAATGCTCAACGACGACTATACGCCGATGGAATTCGTGGTGCTGGTGCTCCAGCGCTTCTTTCGCATGAACATGGAAGAAGCGACGCGGGTGATGCTCCATGTCCACCAGCGCGGCGTGGGGGTGTGCGGTGTGTTCAGCTATGAAGTGGCCGAGACCAAGGTCGCGCAGGTGATCGACTTCGCGCGGCAGAACCAGCACCCGCTGCAGTGCACGCTGGAGAAGGCGTAGGGCCCTCCAGGGGAGGGTCCGTTTCTAGACCACCGGCCTGGGCAGCCAGTCGAGGTCGAGGCCTTCGTAGCGATTGACGTAGTTGGCGGCGCGGGCGAGCGCGCGCTCGTCGAGCAAGGTGACCTTGCCGGCCTCGCGCGCGATCAGCCGGTCCTCCTCGAGCTGGCGGAGCATGCGGTTGACGTGGACCGCGGTGAGGCCGGTCGCGTCGCCGATTTCCTCCTGCGTCAGTCCGAGCGGAAAGACGTTGGCGATGCACTTGTCGGTGGCGCGCAGGCGATTGCGCAGCTCGAGCAGCAACGCGGCGACGCGCGCCTTGGCGCTGGTGCGCCCGAGCGCGGCGAGGCGATCGGTGAGCGCGACGCGCTCGATCTGCGAATAGACGAGGATCATCGCGGCGAGGCGCGGATGCTCGACCATGATCTTCGACAGCACCGTCCGGTCGAAGGGGCAGACGACGCAATCGGAGAGTGCGGCCAGCGTTTCGGGCGCCTCCCGATAGATCGCGCTGGAGACGCCGAGCATGTCGCCGGGAAAGAGGAAGCGCAGGATCTGGCGGCTGCCGTCGTCGAGCAGCACATAGCTCATCATCACGCCCCTGCGCAGGATGAAGAGCTCGCCGGCAGCCTCGTTCTCGCGCTGGAGCACCGCCCCGCGGCGCACGTGGCGCTGGCGCTCCTCGAGTCTGTCCAAAGCGCTGCGCTCGCCCTGAGTCAGGTCGACGAGCTCACTCAATACGTCGGCAAAGCAACTGGATGACACGCTTACCCCCCGGCGCACGTGCAAAGCAGTGCCGTGGAATCAATGCATTAAAATCGATCAAGCCCTTTTCTCGATCCGTCGCGCTTGCGCGGCTCCAACCAGCCACTAGAAGCTCCGCCATGGACCGGATCCTCATTCGCGGCGGCAACCGCCTCTCGGGCAAAATCCCCATTTCGGGCGCGAAGAACTCGGCGTTGACGCTGATGCCCTGCGCGCTGCTCACCGACGAGCCGCT
>DATLJJ010000225.1:0-1767 GCA_035538975.1 Sphingomonas sp.
CTTTTCGCCCGGCTTCCGGCTTCGTAGTTTCTTCACTGCGGCGTGCTAGGAACGGCACATGGCGACCCGTGTCTTCCTGACCATCGATACCGAGCTGATGTGGCGGCACCACGCGGCCGGGCTGGAAGTAGCCGAGATCGCCGCACGATCGTTCGAGCCCGCCGGCGTAGGCGTGGGCTGGCAGCTCCAGATGCTCGCGCGCCACGGGCTCAAGGCGTGCTTCTTCGTCGATCCGATGCCGGCGCTCGTCTATGGACTCGACCCGATCAAGCGCGTGGTGAGCGCGATCCTCGAGGCCGGGCAGGAAGTGCAGCTCCACCTCCACGCCAACTGGACGGGCGCGAAGCCGGGCGACGGCGGAGCCGCGCATGCCGCGTTCGAGCTGATCGACTATAGCCTCGCCGAACAGACCGACCTGATCGGCGGCGCGGCGGACATGCTTGTGGCGGCGGGCGCGGCGGAGCCGATCGCCTTCCGCGCCGGCTCCTATTCGGCGAGCGACGACACGCTCGCCGCGCTCGCCGAGCTCGGCTTCGTCTATGATTCGAGCCACAATGGCTCGGAGCATCCCTGGCCGAGCGCGATCGGGCTCGATCCGCGCCAGATCGCGCCGGTGGCGCATCGCGGCATCATCGAAGTGCCCGTGACGCTGATCGAGGACCGGCCCGGTCATCTGCGCCATTTCCAGATCTGTGCGCTCTCGGCGGCCGAGATGCGCGCCGCGCTCGACCATGCCGCGCGCCGCGGCCATGCCGCAGTGACGATCGTCAGCCACGGCTTCGAGCTTGCCAACCGGGCGGGGACGCGGCCAAACGCAGTGCATGTCGGAAGGTTCGAGGCGCTTTGCGCGATGCTGGACGAGCGCCGGGAGGCGCTGGTGACGACGCACTTCATCGAGCGCCCGCGCCTGGCGCTGGATCAGGACGACCGGCCGTTGGGGCCGAGCCTGCTCCGCACCCGGCTGCGTCAGGCGGCGCAACTCTGGTCCAACCTCGTCGAGGAGCGCGCGGCGTGAACGCGCTCGGCGAAGTGAAGGCCGAAGGTGCGCGGCTGACCGCACTCAAGTTCGAGATCGGCGCGCGCACGCTGATGCAGGTGCAGCGCTCGCTCCAGCGCGTGCCACTGAACCTCGCCGAGGCGCGCAGCGGCGTGCTGCCCGAGCTTCCGCCGCTGGCGCGCGAGGCGCACGGCTATTCGATCACCTCGCTTCCCGAGCCGCTGGTGCCGGAGGTGATCAAGGCGTCGGGGGGCATGCTGCCCTTCGTCCGCCAGCGCTACACGCGCTACTATGTCGATTTCGCGTGCGGTTTCGAGCCGTGGTTCGCCGGCCTCTCGTCGAGCGCGCGGCAGGGGTTGCGGCGCAAGGCCCGCAAGATCGCGGCCGAAAGCGGCGGCGACCTCGACGTACGCGCCTTCCGCACACCCGCCGAGCTCGAGGCGTTCCACGACGTCGCGCGGCGCATTTCGCTGCACACCTATCAGGAGCGGCTGCTCGGGTCGGGGCTGCCCGACACGCCCGAGTTCATTGCGGGGATGCTGGCGCTCGCCGCCGCCGGCCGCGTTCGGGCATGGCTGCTCTACATCGCCGGCGAACCGGCGGCCTATCTCTATTGCCCCGCCGACGGGGACACCTTGCTCTATGCGTATGTCGGGCACGATCCGGCGTTCGACGACTGGTCGCCGGGCGCGGTGCTCCAGCTCCAGGCGCTGCAGGAGACGTTCGACGAGGGGCAGTTCGCGCATTTCGATTTCACCGAGGGCGAAGGG
>DATLJJ010000226.1:0-1574 GCA_035538975.1 Sphingomonas sp.
ACGCTGATCTGCGAGCGGCCCAAGATCGGCCCCTTGCGCGACGCCATGCGCGCCCGCATCGCCGAGATATCAGGCGTGGACATCTCCCGCATCGCGGTGAAGGCAACGACAAGCGAGCGGCTCGGCTTTACCGGCCGCGAGGAAGGCATCGCGGCCACCGCGAGCGCCACCATCCGCCTTCCCTGGAGCGTGTAAGATCATGGGCGGCAGCGACCCACGCGCCCTCTCCCGCTCGCTGCTCGATCTTTGCCGGATGCGCAAGCTGACGATCGCGACTGCCGAATCCTGCACCGGCGGTCTGGTCGCGGCCGCTCTGACCGACATCCCGGGCTCCTCCGACGTGATCGACCGAGGCTTTGTCACCTATTCCAATGACGCCAAGCGCGTCATGCTCGGGGTCGAGCCAAGCACGCTGACGAATTTCGGCGCAGTCAGCAAGGAGACCGCAACCGCGATGGCGATCGGCGCACTGGAGCGCGCCGATGCCGATCTCGCGGTCGCCATCACCGGCATTGCGGGCCCCGGCGGCGCCACGCCCGGTAAACCGGTCGGTCTCGTGCACTTTGCCGCCGCCGCACGCGACGGCCGTATCATCCACCGCGAGCATCGTTTCGGCGCGATTGGCCGCAGCGCGGTGCGCGCCCGCTCGGTGGTCGAGGCGCTGCGCATGCTGATGGATCTCGCCCGCGGGCCGCAAGTCGCAGCCAAGCCGCAGCGTGCCGCCGCCAGCCGCCTGCGCCCGCGCGTGACACGCTCGCCGCGCCGGCATGCAGTGAAGCGCAGGTCGCCGCGTTCGCCGCGGAGCTGAACGACTGCGCCTTCCAAGCCTCTACGCCGCTGCGAGCAGCGCGCTGGCGTGATCGAGCACGCACTGCCTGACCGCGTTCGCCTCCGAGGGCTTTGCCTTCGCACTCACAGTCAGCTCCAGGATCGGCGACGCCGGATTGGCAACATCGACGACTCTGGAGATGTTGACCGAAGGCGCAGCCTGATCGTCCATTCGGGAATCGCTGCGCAGCTCATTCAGGATGCGATCAGCGAGAGCCGAAGCGGCGCTCGCCGGTACCGGAAACGTCACCTTGATCTCGCCTGTGCCCGGATAGGTGCTGTGGTTGATGATGGCCGCGCCCCAAACCTGTCCGTTGGGCAGCAGGATCTGCGTGTTGTCGGGCGCGACCAGCTCGGTCATGAACAGCGACAGAGATCTCACCTTGCCTGCCTTGCCGGCAACCTCGACATCGTCGCCGATGTGAAAGGGCCGGAACAACAATAGCATCACGCCGGCGGCGATATTGGAGAGCGTGCCCTGCAACGCCAGACCAATGGCGAGCGATGTCGCGCCCAATACGGCGACAAGGCTCGCGGTCTGGATGCCGAAGAGCTGCAGCACGGCAATGCCGACGACGGCGAGGACGCCGTAACGCGCCAAGCTGCCCACGAACAACGTCACCAGCGGATCAACGCGGTGCGCGACGCTCAGGACGCGAGTAACGAAACGGTGCATCGCGCCAGACAGATACCAGCCGACCGCCAACAGCAGGATCGCATAGATCGCGTTCAGGCCGTACAGGATG
>DATLJJ010000227.1:0-3158 GCA_035538975.1 Sphingomonas sp.
ATGTCCGCGCCGGTGAGGTCGACGCCCGTCGTTACACCCTGGATCGTGGCTGCGCCGCCGATCAGCACATTGCCCGCGTTGGTCGAGCCCGCGAGATTGATGCCGGTGCCCGTTCCGGTACCGGCGATCGCGAGCGAGCCGAAGGTCACGTTCCCGTGCGTTCCTGCAAGGTCCAGCCCGACTGCGTTGCCGAGCCCGCTGATCGCGACACTGCCGAAGCTCACGCCGCCTGGCACATTGCCGATCACGATGCCGTTGCCGGCGGGGTTGGCGATCGTCAGCGGACCGGTGAAGGCGACGGAGCCGGCGAGATTGCCCAGCAACACCGCCGGGCCGGTGGTTCCGGTCAGCGTGACATTCCCGAAATTCGCCGACGAGCCAGCGAGCGAATCCTGAACGACGATTCCGCCGCTGCCGTTGATCGCCCCCGTGAACCCGATCGCGCCACCGACATTGAAGAGGCCGATCAGCGGCGCGCTGCCCGTGGGGTCGGTGATCGTGCCGGCGAAACTCAGGCCGATCGTGCCGCCGCTGCCCGCCACGCCTTGCGTGCCGACGCGCACCGCGCTGCCGCCGCTGTTGCTGATCGAGCCGCCGAGAATGCGTACGAGCCCCGTGGAATCGACCAGCACCAGTCCGTCGCCGCCGCTGTCGGTCAGCGTTAGCGTGCCGATGGTGAGCGCATTGCCGCCAGTGCCGCCACCCTGGATCGAATCGAGGATCAGCCCGTGCCCGGTTGCGCCGACCGAGCGCACGCTGGCGAAGCGGAGGTCGATCACCAGCGGATCGAGGTCCATCGCGGTGCCGCCGAGCGTGTCGACCGTGCCGTCGAGCGTCGCCAGCGTGAAGCCGTTGACCTTCGAATTGACGACCTGGACGCCGGTCGCGTTGCGGTTGGCGACGTCGAGATCCGCGAAGCTGAGGCTGCCTGTGACGTCGGTGAGGAATACGCCCGGCCCGTCGACGCGAGCCGCGGTGGTGCCGACTTCCATTCGGCCGGCGTTGACCGTCTGAATGCCCGCCGTGGTGGCGCTCGCGTCGAATGTCGCGGAACGCACGCTGAGCCCGCCGTCTTCGCCCTGCCCGCCCGCGATCGTGATTCCTGAAAGCCCGGTGACGGTAACGGTCCCCGCACCCGATCCGTCGATGTCGAGCACGTTGCCCGCGGTCGCCGATAGCGTCAGGTTCGAAAGCGACACCGCCAGGTTCGCGCCGCCATCATTGATGTCGACGGCCCCGGCGCCGCCCGAGATGCTCGAATTGGCGACCGATACGCTGCTGCCGCCATTGACGAGCAGGCCCGCGCCCGCGCCGCCACGGATCGTCAGGCCGGTAAGCGCGAACGAACCCAGGGTGTTTGTGAGCGAGAGCCCCGCCCCACCGGTGTTCTCGATGACGACACGGTCGATCGAAAAGCCGCCGACTCCGTTGGCAGCGATGCCGGTGCCCGCGCCGCGCACCGTGACGTCGCGCACCACCGATCCCTGACCGAGCGTGATCGTGGGCGTGGCCGCGCTGGTGCCGGCGATCGTGCCGTTGGTGCCACCGAGCGCGAACGAAGTGACGCTGCCGTTGCCCAGCCGTACGTCGACTGCGCCGGCGCCGCCCAGCAGATATTGGTTTGTGGCGAGGGTAACGCCGCTGGTGTTGATCGTACCGCCGCTGCCGAGCGCGACGACAACGCCGTTCGCACCCGCGCGCGTGACTGCGTCGCCGATCGTCGTCGGACTCGCGAGGGTACCCGCCGCCCCTGCCGTTCCGGTGCCGCTCGCATAATAGAAGCCGCCGAACGCCTGACCGGTGCGTGCGTCGATCGCGAACTGGTCGCTGCTGAGGTCGGTGAACCGGCTCCCCGAGCGGGCGACATAGTCGCGGCGCACGCGGTCGCCCATCTGGCGGTCGAGGCCGGTGAGCGCCCGCCCACGGTCGCCGCGCGCGCCGCCGAGCGGAATCGAGAGTCGGACGGTCGCGCGCGCGTCGGTGCCATAGCGGTTGTCGCGCTCGACGGTGCCGCCGAACGTGAACCGCGCGCCGCTGCCGGAATCCTCAACGTCGAGCTCGAGCCCGCCGCGCCCCCCACGGTGGCTCTCGTCGGCGCGGATGTCCCAATAGTCGAACCCGCCGATCGAGGCGCGCAGGCTTGCGTTCCGGCCAACAGGCACGCGTACGCCCGCCTCGCCGTTGAAGCCGCGCAGCGGAATCTCCTCGAGCCGGAAGCCAGAGCGGCGCTCGATCAGCCGATTGTTCTCGAGCAACAGTTCGCCTGCGGGCGCGGCCGCCGGATCGATGTAGCTGATCGTCGCCTTGCGCGTGATCGGCATGCGATAGTTGACGCGCACGTCGAACACCGGACCGAAGCCCTCGAGGCCCAGCGACACCGCTGCCTGGTCGCGCCGGCCGATGTCCGAACGATAGAAATCGATTCCGGCGTTGGCGCCGATCGCGAAATCCTCGTTCACGCGCGCGCGCGCACCAATGGTTGCCGAGCCGTTGCGCTCGAAGCGCTGGTCATAGCCGATGCGTCCATCGACATAGACGAGTCCCGAGTCGTTCTGCGCCAGGGGCGCCCAGAGCGCAGTCGAGACGCCGACGGTCGTGCCGGCTTCGGCTTCGATCTCGGCTCTAGGCTTCCAGGTCGGGGCTTCGCTGGTCTGCGCCCACGCCGGCGCTGCTGCGATCAATACCGCGCCGGTGAGGCACGTTGAAAAAAGCCGTGCCCGGCTGCTCGACTTGCGCATGTGTTTCCCCGTTGGCCGACTGCCGTCGCAGTCAGTGCCTCGTTCAAGTGCCTGGACTCTCACGACCCCCAAGTGCGTATCGGAACTGCCCCCGCCGCACGTTACGAGCGCGCTACCACAGCGCAAAACCAGCAACAAGCGACGCTTACGTACAACTACGCAGATACGAAGGCCGCCCAGCCCTCACCGAAGGAGAACATCGCCTCATCTTGGCACATCCCGCCGATAACAGCGTGACGTCGCGAAGGATTGTCGGGAAGGTTTGGGGAATCCGGCAGCACAAGGCGCTCCCACCGGGAGGTGCTAGATATCAGAATGCCGGAAAAATCGGGGATTTAAATGGTGGAGCCGAGGGGGATCGAACCCCTGACCTTCGCAATGCCATTGCGACGCTCTCCCAGCTGAGCTACGGCCCCACAC
>DATLJJ010000228.1:0-2475 GCA_035538975.1 Sphingomonas sp.
GGCCAATGGGTCTCGCGCGCGCTCGATGCCGAGAAGTACGCCACCGACCCCGCCGAAAAGGCGCGCGCTGCCGATTTCGTCGCGCTCATGACGCCGGTGGTGAAGGCGCTCTTCACCGATCTCGCCTCGGAGAACGCCAACCTCGCCGTCCAGACCTATGGCGGGCACGGCTATATCCGCGAGCATGGCGTCGAGCAGTTCGTCCGCGACGCGCGGATCACCCAGATCTACGAAGGCACCAACGGCGTTCAGGCGCTCGACCTCGTCGGCCGCAAGATGGCCGCGAATATGGGCCGGGCGCTCCGCCCCTTTTTCCACGCGGTCTCGGCGCTGTGCGAGGAGATGACGGGCAGCACCGACAAGGCGCTCGCCGCCTATACCGGCGCGCTCTACCAGAGCTTCGGCGCGCTCCAGCTCACCACCGCGACGATCGCACAGAAGGCGCTCAAGGATCCCGACGAGGCCGGCGCCGCCGCGACCGAATATCTGCGAATGATCGGACTGGTCGGCATGGGCTTCACCTTCCTCAAGGCTGCGCGCATCGCCAGGGCAAAGCTCGAGGCGGGCACCGACGAGCCGGACTTCTACAAGGCCAAGCTCGCCACGGCCGGCTTCTTCTTCGATCGCGTGCTGCCGCAGGCGACCGCGCTGTTCGTGGCGATCAAGTCGGGCAAGCGATCCGTCATGGCATTGGAACCGGAAGCCTTCTGACGCGCTCCGGCTGTCGGGATTCCACGACGGCCGGGCGCAATTGGACTTCCGCTTACGTCAACATTCGAACGATTAGGTTCGACTTTTGACGAATAGGGGAAACAAACGGCGCCCATAGGCCGGGGGTGCCGTGCCCTCGCATAAGGCCGTTAGGAGAGAGAAAAAGACATGATGCTGCTTCTGGCTGGACTAGCGCTCGCCAGCGCCCCCCAGCAGCCCGACGCGGTCGTCGGCCGCTGGAAGACCGAGACGCGCAACGCGATCGTCGAGATTCAGCGCTGCGGTCCTTCGATCTGCGGGCGAATCCTCACCTCGGACGCGCTGCGCACCAATCCGAACCTCAAAGACGCCAAGAACAGCAACGCTGCGCTGCGCAACCGGCCGCTCAAGGGTCTCCAGATCCTCGGCGGCTTCCGCCAGGAAGGCCAAGGCTGGTACGGCGGCAAGATCTACAATGCCGAGGACGGCAAGACGTACAGCGCCGAGATCACGCTCGCCGGGGCCAACCAGCTCAAGCTGCGCGGTTGCGTGTTCAAGCCATTCTGCAAGACCCAGACGTGGACCCGTGTGGGCTAAGGCGCCACAAGGTTCGTGTTGGT
Source organism: Sphingomonas sp. (assembly GCA_035538975.1). Classification (GTDB taxonomy): domain Bacteria; phylum Pseudomonadota; class Alphaproteobacteria; order Sphingomonadales; family Sphingomonadaceae; genus Sphingomonas. The sequence continues at coordinate 1,311 of DATLJJ010000228.1, forward strand.
TGCGTAACTGCTTTCAGTAACTGCTTACGGGGATAGTATCATGTCGTACCTCAAGGCTTCGCTCGCCGCCGCTTCGTCGCTCGCATCGCTGGTCGCTTTCGCCGGCACCGCGAATGCCCAGGCCTTCTACCTCCAGGAACAGTCCGCCCGCGGCGCCGGTCGCGCCTTCTCGGGTGAGGCTGCCGATACCGGCGCGCAGTCGCTCTGGTGGAACCCCGCCGCGATCGCCGGCATGACCGAGGCGGAAGCAGCGATCGCCGCCGCCGCCATCCTTCCCCGCGGCGAAGTCGTCGACACCGGCACGATCATCCGCCGCCCCGGCCAGGCCTTCGCGCCGGTCGGCGGCAACCCGATCGCACGCAACCCGATCAACAACGGCATCCTGCCTTCAGGCGCGATCGCAGTGCCCCTCAACGATCGCATCGCGCTCGGCCTCGCGGTCACCTCGCCGTTCAGCTTCACGACCGATTACGACGCGGACAGCTGGACGCGCTACAGCGCGGGCCGCACCAAGCTGCTCACTGTCGATATCCAGCCCTCGGTAGCCGTCGCGCTCACCGACTGGCTGCGCGTCGGCGCCGCGCTCAACGTCGAATATACCGACGCGAGCCTCGGCAACGCGCTCCCCAACGTGCTCGCGACGCTTCCCGACGGGCAGCAGACCCTCAAGGGCAATGGCTGGGACTTCGGCTGGTCCGCGGGCTTCCAGATGCACAATGACTTCCTGACGGTCGGCGTCGCCTACAAGTCGGGGATCAAGCACAACCTCAAGGGCGACCTCGAGATCAGCGGCCTCGTCGGTCCGCTCGCGGGCTCGAACATGCAGCTTTCCGACGTCGAGGCGAGCTTCAGCACGCCGGCACAGATCATCGTCGGCGCCCGCTTCCGCGCCACCCCGCAGCTCACCTTCAACGGCCAGGTCGTGCGCTACACCTGGGCCGATTTCGACGCGATCCGCCTTGGCGATCCGGTCAACACCGCGATCCCCGAGGATTACCGCAACAGCTTCAGCGTGGCGGGCGGCGTCGACTATGCTGCCTCGACCAAGCTGACGGTGCGCGCCGGCGTGCAGCGCGGGCTCACGCCGACCCGCGACGGGCACCGCGATGCCCGCGTGCCCGATTCCAATCGCTGGAACTACGGCGTGGGCGCGACCTACAACATC
>DATLJJ010000229.1:0-4642 GCA_035538975.1 Sphingomonas sp.
GCCGGGCGAGCCGCTTGCGGATCGTGTCCACAGCGCTGGGGCGGCGCAGCTTCGCCCATTCCTCGCCAGCGGCGAAGATGTCGATCGTCGACAGCTCCATCAGGAACGGCTCGACGCTGTTGAGCGCCGCGATCGCCCACGCCGTGGCGCGGGCGCGGCCGGCGGAGTCGGCCGGGAGCAGCGCTTCGCTGCGGGCGCCGATGTGCAGTACGATCGCGCCCGATTCGAAGAGCTGCACCTCGTCGTCGCGATAGGCGGGCACCTGCCCGAAGGGCTGCTCGGCGAAATAGTCGGCCGGCTTGTCGACCGGACTGATCAGCCGGGTGCGATAGGGGATGCCGGCTTCTTCCAGCGCCCAGCGGACGCGGAAGTCGCGGACGTAGCTGCGCGCGAAATCGGGCACCCAGTTATAGGCAGTGACTTCGACGCGGGCGTTCGGGTCCATGGGCATGGCTGCTCTCCCGTCAGGCGCCGGCGGCGGCGCGTTCGATCGTGGCGATGTCGATCTTGCGCATCTGGAACATCGCCTCCATCGCGCGCTTGCTCGCGGCCGGGTCCGGGTTGTTGAACACCAGCTCGAGCAGGCGCTTGGGCGTCACTTGCCAATTCACGCCCCACTTGTCCTTGCACCAGCCGCACATGCTCTCGCTGCCGCCGTTGCCGACGATCGCATTCCAGAACTTGTCGGTTTCTTCCTGGCTGTCGGTATGTATCACGAAGCTGACCGCTTCGCTCTGCTGGAACTGCGGGCCGCCGTTCAATCCGATGAACTTCTGCCCGAGCAGCTCGAACTCGATGACGATCACCTCGTTCGCCTTTTGCGACGGCGTGTCGGCCGGCGTGCGCTGGACGCGGGTGATGCGGCTGTCCGGGAAGAGCGAGACATAGAAGTTCGCGGCTTCCTCGGCAGTGTAATTGTACCAGATGCAGGTGGTGAGCTTGTCCATCATCTCTCTCCTGTCGATTGGGTCAGGCGTCGCCTTCCTTTTTGATCCCCTTGAGCAGGGCGACGATCGCCATTGCGTGGCCGTGGCCGAGCGCAAACTGTTGCTTCAGGTCGGCGACGACGGCGCCGACCTTGACGTCGGCGCGCAGCGTGTCGCCGGCGAGCCAGTCCCTCGCGGCGGCATAGGCGCGGAAATCCGCGGGGGACTGGCCGGTCTTCGCCTCGATATTAGTCAAATAGGCCTGGAACGACATCGGGACTCTCCCTGTCAGGCCGGCTCGTGCGCGGGGCCGTCGGGGAAGGCGGCCATCGCTGCTTCCATGTCCATGAACATCGGCTCGAAGATGTGGCCGTCGGGATCCTCGAAGCTGCGGCCGTACATGAAGCCCATGTCCTGCTTCTCCCGAATGTCGGCCTTGCCCCCGGCCCTGGCGGCTGCCTCGACGATCGCATCCACTGCTTCGCGGCTGTCGCGCGACAGGGCGATCAGCACCTCGGTGGAGGCATGCGCATCGGCAATCGGCTTCGGCGTGAAGGTTTTGAAGAAGTCTTGCGACAGGATCATGAACACGATCTCGTCGGAAAGCTGCATCGCCGACGCGGCTTCGTTGCTGAAGCGCTCGTCTTTGGTGCAGCCGATCGCTTCGTAGAAGGCGGTCGACTTCGCCACATCGGCCACGGGCAGGTTCACGAAAATCATCTGGGCCATCGTTCTTTCCCTTTTCGCTTGCAGCGACGCCGGACCGGCTCCGGCGAATCACCTACTTGCCCCTGATGCCCGGGAGAGTTATAAAAAGCAACCATGGAGTCACAAAAAATAACTAACTCGGGTCTGGGCAAGTCGCGGCGCTGGTATCCGGACGCCTGTGGAACTGCCCTTGCGATGGAGCTGGTCGGCGAGCGCTGGGCGCTGCTGATCGTGCGCGAGCTGCTGCTCGGGCCGCGGCGTTTCAGCGAGCTGCGCACCGGGCTTCCGGGCCTCAGCGCCAACATTCTCACCCAGCGGCTGGAGGGGATGGAGGCTTCGGGAATCCTCCGGAAGCGCACGCTGCCGTCGCCCGCCAATGCGCAGGTCTATGAGCTCACCAAATGGGGCCAAAAGCTCGAAGACTCGATCTTTGCGCTCAGCCGCTGGGCGGCGGGCTCGCCTGCGCACGACGTGACGCTGGGACTCAGCAACACGGCCTTCATGCTCTCGCTGCGCGTGATGATCGATCCTGAGGCAGCGCGCGATTTCACTGCCGGGCTGGGCTTCCGCGTCGGCGGCGATACTTTCCGTGCCCGTGTCGAGGACGGGCGTCTGGAGATCGAGCGTGCCGATCCCAACGGGGCCGAGCTGATCTTCGAGGGCGAGCCGCTGGCGCTCGCCTCGGTCTTCTACGGGCCCGATCCGCTCGCCGAGTCGGAGCGGCTGGGGAAGGTCCGGGTCATCGGCGATCCCGCGCTCGGGCAGCGCTTCGTCGACCTTTTCGGCCTTCCTGCGTTCGAGAACGACTGAGGCGTTGCGGCGGACGGGGCGAGGGACTAACTCGCGAGGCGCATTCTCCAGGAAGTGATGATGGCCGATATCCCGAACACGCAGCCCGACAGCCGCGAGACCACGATCCTCGACGCTCCCGACAAGCAGGTGAGCGTGCGCGATCTGTTCGGCATCGACATCGACATGGAGGTTCCGGCCTTCAGCGAGGCGGACGAGCGCGTGCCCGATCTCGACCCCGCCTATGTCTTCGACCCGGACACCACGCTCGCGATCCTGGCGGGCTTCGCGCACAATCGCCGCGTGATGATCCAGGGCTATCACGGCACCGGCAAGTCGTCGCACATCGAGCAGGTGGCGGCGCGGCTCAACTGGCCGTGCATCCGCATCAACCTCGACGCGCACATCAGCCGTATCGACCTGATCGGCCGCGACGCGATCGTGCTGCGCGACGGTCAGCAGGTGACCGAATTCCGCGAGGGCCTTCTCCCCTGGGCGCTGCAGACGCCGACCGCGCTCGTCTTCGACGAGTATGACGCCGGCCGTCCGGACGTGATGTTCGTGATCCAGCGCATCCTCGAGACCGAGGGCAAGCTGACCCTGCTCGATCAGAACCGCGTGATCCGGCCGAACCCGTGGTTCCGCCTGTTCGCTACGGCGAACACCGTCGGCCTGGGCGACACCAGCGGCCTCTATCACGGCACCCAGCAGATCAATCAGGGCCAGATGGACCGCTGGAATGTGGTGGTGACGCTCAACTATCTCCCCGCCGCGACCGAGGCCCAGATCGTGCTCGCCAAGAGCGGCGAATATGACAAGCCGGGCGGCAAGGAGCTGGTGGAGAACATGGTCCGCGTGGCGGACCTGACCCGCAAGGGCTTCATCGCCGGCGACATCTCGACCGTGATGAGCCCGCGCACCGTGATCACCTGGGCGCAGAACGCCGAGATTTTCAAGGATATCGGCTTCGCGTTCCGCCTCTCGTTCCTCAACAAGTGCGACGAAGCCGAGCGCGCGCAGGTGGCCGAATATTATCAGCGCGTGTTCGGCAAGGACCTGCCCGAGAGCGTCGTCGGCAAGGCCTGAGGGCGCATGGCCGCCGATACTCCCCTCGAACGCTTCCGCGCGGTGCTCGGCGGCGCCGCGCGTGCGCTGGCGGGCGAGGCCGAGGCGGAGCTGAGCTTCACCTCCGATCCCCCGCGGCAGGACGGCCGCAGCCTGAAGGTTCCCGCACCCGCGCGCGACTTGCCTGCGGACCAGGTGGCCGAGGCGCGCGGCTTCGCGGACGGCTTCGCCTTGCGGATCAAGCATCACGACAACGGGCTGCACCTGCGCGGCGCGCCGGCCGAGGCGGTGGCGCGGGCGGTGTTCGACGCGGTGGAGACTGCGCGCGTCGAGGCGCTCGGCTCGCGCGGCTATGCGGGGATAGCCGACAATCTGGAGCATGCGCTGACCGTCAGGCTGCGCTCGGATCCGATCGCGCGCGCGCGCAACCGCGACGAAGTGCCGCTCTCGACGGCGATCGGTTTGATGGTGCGCGAGCGCCTGACGGGCCGCGAGGCGCCGGCCAGCGCGGCCCTGGGCATGGCGTTGATACGCGACTGGATCGAAGAGCGCGCGGGTGCCGACCTCGACGCGCTCGCGCTCGCGATCGACGACCAGCAGACCTATGCCCAGCTCGCGAGCAAGCTGCTCCAGGATCTCGAGCTCACCGAAGGCGACCAGATCCCCGACGAAGCCGACGAGGGTGGCGGCGAGGACGAAGGTACCGACGAGCAGGAGGAACCCGGCGAGGAGGAAGGCGACAGCCAGGCCCAGCAGGGCGAGGGCGAGGTCGAGGCGCGCGGCGAGCAGCGCGAGTCCGACGCGAGCGAGGAAGGCGAGGACCAGCAGTCCGACGCCATGGACGATGGCGAGGGCGAGCTCGGCGACGAAGGCGAGGACGGGGTTATGCCCACGCGTCCCAACCGCCCGTGGAGCGATTTGCCGCCGCAGTTCGAATACCGGCCCTACACCACGCAATTCGACGAAGTGATCGCCGCGACCGAGCTTTGCGATGCCGAGGAGCTCGATCGGCTCCGCTCCTATCTCGATCAGCAGCTCGTCCACCTGCAGGGCGCGGTGACCAAGCTCGCCAACCGCCTCCAGCGCCGGCTGATGGCGCAGCAGAACCGCAGCTGGGACTTCGACCAGGAAGAGGGGCTGCTCGACGCCGCGCG
>DATLJJ010000230.1:0-25735 GCA_035538975.1 Sphingomonas sp.
GGAGGAGGAGCCACTCGCCCGCACAGCCGACCATGTCTGGCCCAGAGCGCTCGGCGGCGACACCAGCGTGGAGAATCTCCTGTCGGCTTGCCATAAGTGCAACAATGCCAAAGAGCACCTCGCGGCTTGGCAGATGGCTTGGTTGCAACCCGCCGTGTTCTCCGACAGTGACGGCGGCAACGGTTTGAAAGGCCTCCGGCGCGAGAACCGAATTGCGCTGCACATGCGGGCGGCGATGGCCTACGCCCACCAGAACGGATCCACACTTCGCGATGCCTATCTCACGATCGGGCCCCGTATCGAACCCATCCGCCTCGATGACGGTCAAAGCTTCGACTTCTTCAACCTTCGCGTGCAGATGAAGGCCGCACCAACGTGATCTGGACACCTGCCTGATGGACTATCACTACGACGCATTCGTCTTTCACCAGCGTCCGGACGCCGGTGGACCCAAGCTTGCCATCTTCCTCGCCCCTGCTGTGGAGGTGTCCGCCTGGTCCGCGGTAGACCGGCTCGGACCGGACAATCCGATGGCGCCGCAGCGCGAACCCGCGCCCGCGCGGATCGCCAGCATCGCGAGGTTCTTTCAAAGCGATCCTCGCAACACGATCCCGACCTCCATCGTGATCGGCCTCGCGCAGTATGAAGTCGAGCAGGAAGGAGTGACGGCTAAACTGACGGTCTCTACCGGCGCCAATGGCGATCTCAAGCCCGCCCTCGTAATTGACGGGCAGCATCGCTTGCGCGGCATGACGGCCGCGAGCCCGGAGATGCGGGTGCCGATCGTAGCAGTCTTGGGCGCCGACGACCTCGAGATGGCCTTCCAATTCCTGGTAATCAACAACAAGTCCGCCCGCGTGCCGCGGGACCATATTAGAGCACTAGCGCTCAACTACGCGGAGAACGAACTTCGCGAGCGCCTCAAGTCTGCAAGGCTTACCCTCGACCCCAATCTCGCATCGGTCGGCGTTCTGGACGAAGCAGCCGAAAGTCCATTCGCCGGTATGATCTCCTGGCTCAACAATCCCGCCCCGGACCGCATCGTCGTGCCGGCAGCGATTGAGGGGATGGCTGCCGAGGCCAAGTCCATGGGCTTCTCCGAGTTCGAAGATCCCGACACACTCAACACGTATCTGATGTCAACTTGGAGCGAGGTGCGCGCGCAATGGCCGGAGCTGTTTGTCGCGGGCAGCAAGCTGCTTAACAAAGTTGGTCTGACGTGCATGACACATTTCATCACCAGCACGATCAAAACCTGGGCGCGGAACCCGCACTTGCGAGATACGGTCAATGTGGGCGATCCGGATAAGGTTCGTTCGAACACACGGGACATTCTCGCGACGCTAACGCCTGCGTTCTTTCAAGCTGAGTGGAAGAGCACGAGCTATGACACCCGAGCAGGGCGGGACTTGGTGTTAGCTGACCTTGAGACAATTTCCTTCAACATCGCGAACAGCGATCCTTGGTTCGAAGACCTGAATGTAGTGGACCGTGCCGCTGCCGCTGCCGTCGATGCCGCCAATGCTGAGGCGGAGGCCCCGCCGGCTAATCCGGTTTCCGAGTAGGAGGACTGCGTGCCCGATTTTCCCACGGCGGCTACCTTGGAAGAATTCCCGGCCCTCGTCGCCGCGGCACTCTCCACGCATAGTCCGAATCAGCGCCAACTCGACGCTATCAGGGCTGGCGATGATGTGCCGTTGCTGGTGGTTGCCGGCCCGGGAACGGGCAAGACGACAACACTTGTGCTGCGCGCCCTCAGGTTTACTTTTGTGGATGGCATTGCGCCCGAAGACATCCTCATCACCACATTCACCGAGAAAGCGGGGCGAGAGATTCGATCGCGCTTGATCGAATGGGGAAGCAGCCTGCGCGCACATCTGATCGCCCGCGCAGCACAGGCAGGCGACGAGGCGCATGTCCAGCATCTATCGACGCTCGACGTGAATCGGTACATCGCCGGCACACTCGACAGCATCTGTGAGGATGCGGTGCGGGACATGCGAGAGCCTAATGAGGCACCGCCGGTAATCCTTGAACAGTCGGCGGCGCGGGCCATCCTCTATCGCCGCGGCGAGGTTTGGTTAGAGCTCCGGAACCTTGGCGACGCTTTCAAGGCTTATCTCGGCCGCTACGGCTTCTCGGGAGACCCGGTTCGCAACAACGGAGAAGCGACCGAGATCGTGCGAACGATTATCGACCGCCTCGTTCAAGACCGCGTCGATCTTGCTGCTTATGCAGCGCCACATCCAGATGCGACATTTCGCGAAGCCATCCTGCGGATTAAGGATCGTTACGAGGCCCACCTCGCGGGCACGAACCAGATGGACTTTGCGCTATTGGAGCAACGTTTTCTGGAGCGTCTGAATGCTGGTCGGCTACCCAGGAGCATGCAATCGCTCCGTACGCTAATGGTGGACGAATATCAGGACACCAATCCGCTCCAGGAAGCGATCTACTTCGAGCTGATCCGCCGCACGGGCGCGTCCCTCACGGTCGTCGGCGACGATGACCAGTCGCTCTACCGTTTCCGCGGCGCTACCATCGAATTGTTCCGTGACTTCAGCGAACGCGCCATCGGGGAACTCGGCTGCACCACTCCGGCGCTGGTGTGCCTGGAGGAGAACTATCGCTCATCCTCACAGATCGTCGAATTTTTCTCCGCGCACGTCGAGAATGATCCTGACTTCGCACCGGCACGTGTGCCGCTCCCGCCTCCATTCACGCGGCGGGTCATTTCTATGGTCGGCCCTGCGGACATCGGCGTGATCGGTATGTTCCGCCAAGAGGCTAACACACTAGCGGCAGACCTCGCCGATTTCCTCCATCGCGTCTTCCGGCAGGGCGGACGCATGCCGCTTCCTCACGAGGACATGCTGAGAGAACCGATCATGGCGGCCCAAGATGGCGGAGACCTCGGTGACGCCGTTCTGCTTGCCTCCACCGTCAATGAGCGCGGCGCCTCAATGTTCGGGCAGCCGGGCAAGGAACGACTTCCGTTGCTGCTCCGTCGCGAACTCGAAGCGCGGGGTCTGGCGGTCTTCAACCCACGGGGGCGCGCCCTGCGCGATATCGAGATCGTGCAGCAGTTCCTCGGTCTAATGCTCGAATGCCTCGATCCCGCACCTATGCCCGGAGTGCGGGGTGCGAAGCAGGATGAGGCCTTCTTAACCAACGAGGCACATACTTTCCTCGACGCATGGCGTTTGGCAGCACAGGCGATGCTCCGGCTCAACCCCAGAGGGCCACGCGGCGATCTTCTCTCCGACAAGGTTCAGCGCTGGCGATCCTTTGCCGTAAACGGTCTGGGCGATGAGACCGAGTGGCCGGTTCTCGATATTTGCTACAGTTTTCTGCCTTGGTTCCCGCCATTCCAAGACGATCCTGAAGCACAAGTCTACCTTGAGGCGATCACCCGCACCGTCGCGGCGGCCTCTACGTTCTCCGGCTACAAAGCCTCGATTCAGCGTGACGAGCCGCACAGGAGCAGGTCGGTGAACGGAGCCATCCGTGACGTGCTCAATCCGATTGCCGAGAATCTGGTCGCGGTCGATGAGGAGATTATGCCGAGCGTACCGCGTGACCGGCTGAACATCATGACGATCCACCAGGCGAAGGGCCTCGAGTTTCCGCTAGTGATCGTCGACATCTCCTCTGACTTCAAAACCGATCATCCCAAGAATCGATTTCGGCGGTTCCCCACGGAGGAAAGTTCGGTGGTGCGGCTTGAGGATGATCTCGCTGCAGTGACGCCTGTGGGCGCTGCCCGCCTTCAACGATCCGGGATGCAACGGACGTTCGAGGACATTATCCGCCTGTACTACGTCGCATATAGCCGACCACAGAGCCTCCTCATGCTCGTCGGCTGCGAACAGGGCATCTCATTCCGCTCCAAGATCAAGAACGTTGCCAAGTCGTGGAGACGCGACGAGAGCTGGGCATGGGTGAGCAACCCTAACCTAAGGCCTGTACCAGTGTTCGCTGACCTGCTGCCATTCACGAGGATCTGACATGCGCCTCGCGCGAAAGCGTCCTGATCGGATCGTGCCCGAATACTCGCTGACGGGCGACCTGCTGTCCTTTCGCCGTTGCGCAAGGCAGTATCGGTACCAGAATGGTAGCGCGCTCCCACCATCGCGCCCCGTTCAGCTCTGGTATGGAGAATTCATTCACGGCTTGCTGGAGAACGTCTACCGTCTGTGGGAGAGCCGAGGTGGGTTGCCGTTTCCGGTACCATATACGCGACTCACCCTCGATGATCCGATCGAGGAGCCACCGGAGGAACTGACCGAGTTCGACCTCAGGCGGTTGGGTTGGCCGGTCGAGGAGTCTCTTCTCAATCAGAACAAGCGTGCACGCAGCCGTAAGGCGAGACTGGCTGCCTACCGCCGCGCCGAGGCGGCGGTGAACATGCTCGGTCCTCATCTCTTTCCGCTGATTGCGGAGGCCGAGGAGCGGGTCATAGGTACACGGGACATTCCGGGCGCGATCCCCCACGAGCATCGCGCGGAAAAGTACGCGCTGACGGGCGTGATCGACGTGCTGACCGAGATCGAGCTTGGTTCCGCCGAATCTGGTAATCTCATCCGTCAAGCAGTTCAGGCGGCATGTCCTGACCTCGCAGGCGAGTTCGAAGTGATCGTCGACTATAAAGGCACCCGCCGCCCCGACGCCGGCACCTCGGAGTGGACGGACGGCGAGTGGCAGGTCCAGACCTACGCTTGGCTGCGGCACGAGCAGCGCCGAAGCCGACGTGTGGCGGCCGGCATCCTGATCTACGTGAACGAATTAGCGCCTGGCGAGGGCGACTTGCTCGCGCTCAGGGCCGCCATCAACGCGGGCCGAACAGATGTCGTTCCGTTTCTCGATAGCGACCGGCGAATGCTCGACAATTGGCGACCCGGAGCCCGCGCGCAATTCAGTCCGGAATTCCTCTTCAGGCGAGCGGTCCGGGTGATCCCGGTCGACGACGGCAGTATCCTTACCGCTACCGGCGCGTTCGACGGAACCGTCGCGCGGATCGAGACGTGCGTGCGGCAGGAGGACGAAGCCGTCAGCATCCTGCAGACTTGGGTCGATGACTGCAACGATGAAAAAACCTGCGCCGCGTGTGACTTCAGGTACTTTTGTGAGGGTTATCAGCGCACCGGGAACGTAATCGGCCAAGAGGATAGGCTAGAGGATGACATCTGATCAGACCGGCAACGACGATGTTAATCGGGCGCGTTGCTTCGCTTTTGGCACGGACGTCGGAGCGCTCCGGCCGCCGGATCAGGCGGCAGCACTCCGTTCCAGCGCCGCGATATGCTCTTCGCAGATCACCTGGACCGTGCGGCCAAGCTCTTCGACGCGCTCGCCGAGCCAGACCAGCTCCTCAGCGCTGATGCGATAGTGCTTCGAGTAGCGCGCCTTCACATAGGCATCCTTGAGCTTCTCGAACCGAGCGCGATCCGCACGATTGTCGCGTGGCCAAGCATCGATCAGGCGCGGGTCGATGCGTTCGGCCTGCGTGCGCAGGAAGCCAAGGTTATGCACATGCGGCGTGTAGAAGGTGCAGACCAGCAGAACGCAGTGGTAAAGGCGCTCAACAGTCTGATGAAGATCGAACGCCGCGTCTTTCCTGAGCCCCTCCGCCATTGCATAGCGGGCAAGCTTGAAGCGCGACATTGCGGCCGGCATCCACTCCTCAAAATACTCTCGCGCCATCGCCAGCGCCTGCTCGGGCGTCTTGGGCTTCGGCTCGTGCAGCTCGGTGCTGTCGCTCTCGTAAAGCGCGATCCCATCGCGGGCGATATCCATGAAGAAATAGCGGCCTTGCGCCAGCCCGTCGTTCACCTCCTGGAGCGTGTGGACGATGAAGTTGACCGGCGTGCGCAGCGTCTTCGTGATCGCCAGCTCGCGGTTGAGGCGGTCCTCGGCCGAAGACCAGAATTCCGCGCGGTCGGTGAGCTTCTCGTGGTTGACGATGATGAGCAGGTCAAAGTCGGATTGATAGCCCTTGGCGGTATGCGGCTCGTCGACCCAGCCGCCGCGCGCATAGCTGCCGTAGAGGATCACCTTGAGGATGCGCGCCTGCTTCTTCCAGTCGGACGTCGCAATCGCCGTCGCGTCGCCGAACTCCTCGAAGAGGATCTGGACGACGCGTTCGAGCTCGCGCTGCTTGGCAGGCGGGAGATGATCGAGGTCGGAACGCATGGCTCGAATCCTAGACACGCAGGCCCGCGATGCAACCGGGCAGCGCCCCGATAGCCTCATTTCGGATGCATCGGGTAACCGGGAGCCGGCGCTCCGCTCTGCCATGTCTCCCGCAGGATTCATCAGCCGACCTCCGGCCCTCCCCGCTCGCGGCCGAACCGCCAGGTCACGCCGTCGGAACGCACGATCCCGCCGACGGCGGTTCCGAGCCTGCGTTCGAGCACCGGCCGCCACGGCACCAGCGTGAATTCGCGACTGTTCTCGAGAAGCGCATAGCGCCCGCTCGCGAGGTCGACGCGACGCCGCAAAACGCCGTCGATCGTGTCGCCCGTGCGCGCCTCGCGGAAGGGTTTGCCCAGTTCGTCGGACAGTTCGCCCGCAACGCGCAGCAATTCGCGGCGCTGGAGAGTCGCCAGTGCACCGGCTCGTAGCCGGATAGCATCGCCCTCCCGGTCCGCCAGCTCCTGCTCGACCAGCCACTGGCGCCGGGCGCCCAGCGCCGCGCGCAGCTCGCGGCCGAAGCCCGCATCGCGAACCGGCACCTGCGCGTCCGAAGCGAGCTCGCGGTCGAGCCAGGTCGGCGCGTCGGCGTGCTGCAGCTGCGCGAGCGGCCGGTCCGAAAGCAGCTCGACCCCGACCGGCCGATCGCGGTGCCGGCGCAGCTCCCAGGCGGCGGCGCGCTCGACATGATCGGCGGCGATCCGCCAGGTCCCGTCGGGATCGCGCTCGACGCCGGCGTGCGCACGCCGCATGGCTTCCAGCCGGCGGACATGGGCCTCGGCAAATTCCTGGGTGGCGGTGGGATCGTGCCGCAAGTGGAGGTCGACCGAATAGCGAGCGTCATGGGCGGCAGCGACAGCGGCGACCGTCTGGTCGGCGTCACGCGCGCCGGTGCGGGTGGGCGCCACGCGCACGATCGCGCCCTCGGGCAGGGGCGCAACGGCATCGCCCCGGCCGATGTCGACATAATGCGCCCGGCCGTCGACGCCGTCGACGAGAAGATAATGGCGGTCGCGATGCTCGTCGGCGAGGCCGCGTGCGATGACACGCCCGACCAGCGGCCCGGCGTCGGGATCCCCGGCATCGAACCGGTCGCGGCCGGACCATGGCCGCTCGAGCTTCCGCGCGGCGAGCTCGCGCTGCAGGGTGCGAATGATGTCGCCGCGCTCGCCGAGGGTGCGGAGCGCTTCCTCGAGGTTCCCGGCAAGCCGCCATTTGCCGCCCGCGAGCGGCTCGGCGAGGTCCATGGCGCGAAGCTTCTGCAGCCGCCCGGCACGCAGCGACTGGTGGAACGGGTCGCGGTCGCCTTGCGTGACCACGCGATCGGCGTCCATTGCGCGCAGCAGCTTGCGGTCGATCGAGGTCAGCCGCTCGGCGTCGATCTCGCGGCGCAGCCGGTCCCTGATCTCCTGGTCGGTACGCGGGCCCAGGTCGAGCGTCGCCAGCTCCGCGGCGCGCGCGCGGATCCCGTGCGCGATATATTCGCGCGCGATGATGAGATTGTGCCCGGAATCGTCGGCGCCGCGCAGCATGATGTGGGTGTGCGGATGGGCGGTGTTGAAATGGTCGACCGCGACCCAGTCGAGGCGGGTGCCGAGATCGGCCTCCATCTGCGCCATCAGGCGGCGGATATAGGGTTTGAGGTCGGGGTATTCGGACCCGTCCTCGGCCGAGACGATGAAGCGGAACTGGTGACGGTCGCCGCTGCAGCGCTCGAGGAACGCCTTGCCGTCGGCCCGATCGGCATCGCGCGCATAGAGCTGGCCGGGCTCGCCGTCGCGGGTCACGCCGTCGCGCTGGATGTAGCGCAGATGCGCGCGCGCCGCGGGCAGCCCTTTGGCACCCAGACGGACCAGCCGCGTCTTCACCACCGCGCGCCGCGCGCGGTAGGCCGCGAGCCGGTCGCGGCTCGCGAGCAGCCGTCCCATGCTCGCACCGCGCCCGATCCGGCTGCCATCGAAGCGGCGGCTGCGCGCCGCGCCCTTCATGCCCGAGCGGACGGCGGCCGCGACCACCGCCCCAAGATAGCGCCGCGCCCGCCTGCCCTTGCCGCGCGCCTTCTGGCGGCCGAGGTGCGGCGTGAAGTCCTCGTCCTCGCTCATCGCCGCCGGCCGCCGCGGCAAGTCTCGCGAATTGCGGCCGAAAGCCGCGGAACCCCGCCACTGCAGCCGCGCCTGTCTCGCGCATCGCGAGGCGTGTCTCGCGGAAAAAGCACGTGCAGACAGATATATGGCAAGGCCTGCGAGGCATTGCCTTTCTCTTGCTTTCCGGTCTCCCCCTCGCTGCCCTCCCCACGCCGCAAAACAAGAGCCGGGACACGGCGCCCGCGCGGCACCGCCTCCCGGCCCGAAGGACGCACGCCATCATGCATGTGCGAACGCCCTCGCGGCGTCGCCACGCCGCGCAAACGCACGCCTGGCGAGCATCCCATGGGCCTGTCCCTCGCCGTCGACGATCATCACCGCGACGAACCAGCGGCCGTCCAGATGGCCGAGGATCCGCACCCGATCGAGCGCGAGATCGTCGTCGTCGGGGTTCGACCAGGTGCCGATCCAGCGCTCCTGAAGTCGCGCTTCCCAGTGGAATTCACTCTCTTCGGCCTCGAGGAAACGATGCGCCAGCGCCGCCCCGGCTGCGCGTCCGAACTCGATCTCGAGCCCCGAAACGAGTGCCGCCATCACGCGATCCGCCGCGGCCGCGATGGGTTGAAACTGGGTCATGATCCGTCTCCGCTTGTTGCCCTCACCATCGAGGACGCGGTCTCGAAGACGGGCGGCGGAGCGGCTGTCAGGGCCGCCGGAGCGCCAGCGCAGGCGCCGCGAAGCGGACGCGGGGGGAGCCGATTTGCGCAGCAAATCGGGGGGTACCCGCGGGCCTTGAGAGCCGCTCCGGCGCCCGTCATGCTGGGACGACCCCGACGAGCCCCCTCCCTCCCCGAGCATCACGGCAGGTCCCGGCGGATTGTGAACAGCGCCGGCTGTCCCGGCGTCGCATCCCCTGCCGGCGGTGCTGCAGCCACGGAAGGCGCCGCTGCGGCGGCGGTCGCGGTGCCGCGCCGCACGACGAACAGCCGCATCGGCATCTCTCCCGCCGGTGACGCCGGCGGCGGGGCCACGGCCGCGAGATAGGCGATGGTTTCACCCGGAAGCTGGCGGCGACCGGCGATCCATGCGGCATAGCGCGCGGGTCCTGCATTATAGGCGCCGAACAGGCCGGGATAACCGAACCGGTCGTACATGCGCCTGAGATAGCAGGCGCCCGCGATGATATTGTCGCGCGGATCGTCGGGGTTGGCGCCGAGACCGAGCGCGGCGCGCATCTCTGCCCAGGTGCCGGGCATCAGCTGCATGAGCCCGATCGCACCCCTCGGGCTGCGGATCGGGCGGCCGCCCAGCATGGTGCGGCCGCCGCTTTCGGCGCGCATGACGCGCTCGATCCAGCGCGCGGGCACAGCGCACCGGGCCGAGGCGAGGCCGATCTCGGCGCGCCAGCGCTCCACCGTCTGCGCATCGGCCGGAGCCCCGACGGCGAACGCCGCGACCGCCAGGACAGGCTTCAGCGGCGACACAGCAGTTCCGCCCTGCCGATCACATCGCGCGCTTCGAGGACGCCGAAATAGCGGCCGTCGAACGAATCCGCCCGGTCCATCAGCGGCAGGACCTGCCCCTCTTCCAGACGCACGCATCCGTCCCACCGGGGCAGGCTGCGCCCGCGCGGATCGGCGGCGCCGCGCGCCGCGACGGCTACGCCGTTGACGAAGATCGCCGGCCCGAACGCGCAGACATCATCCCCCGCAACCGCAGCCGCGCGCTTCACCAGTGGCACATTGGCGGGGAGATAGCGGCGCCCGGCCGCAAAGGCGCGCCATGGCTCGGGAAGGCGGGCCAGGAGCATGTCGCCGCGCGCGACCGGCGCACCGGGCATCACCCGGTAGAGCCCGACCGGCGCGCTCGGCGACGCGTTCCAGACCAGCCGCGGCGCCGGCGGCGCGGCGATCGTCGCCAGAACAAGCAGCGTGGGAACACCGCCTGCGACGCCGACACGGCGCAGCCGGCACCTGTTCGAACGGCGCAGCCGCAATGCTGCGGCCCAGGCGCGGAGCGGCGCCTCGCGATCCGGGGACCGGCGCGTCATGGCCGGACCGCCCGCCCGGCAGTCGCGCAGCTCCAGGCATCGAGGTCGTCGATATGATAGAGGACCATCTGCAGGTGGCGGCGCGGCCTCGGGCCCTCGCCCCTCGCGCGCAGGCGCTGCATCGAACGCTCGGAAATGCCGAGATAATGCGCTGCCTGGGCGGTGTTGAGATAGGGGCTGCCGCGCCGGGCGCGCTCGGCCCGGCGGATATCGTCGTCGTCCATGGTTTCACCCGTTGGCGCTGGCGGCCACAGGACCGCCGCGGCACCGGGTGATGACAGGGTGACGCAGGCGGGCGCAGGGTCGCATTCGGCCGGTGCGCGAAAACGACCCCCGGGGCGAATGGCCCCGCACCCCCGGGGTGCGGGGCCGGCCCGCTCAGCGCGACCAGATCAGGTTGTGGACACCGTCGTCGCCCTGGGTGAGGTTGGCGTAGATGGGCGCCGGGAAGGACGGGTCGTCGAGCTTGACCGAAAGATATTCGGTGCCGGTCTCGCGCGTGGCCCTGGTCCAGCCGGCGCCGAACGCGACGCCGCCCGCTTGCACCCGATGATCGGGCGCCTTGTCATTGTCCCGCTCGCACGGGCGGATGGTCGCCTTGACCCGAAGCGCCAGCGTCCGGATTTCGCCGGTGTAGACGCCGTTTTCGTCGCGGGTGAAGCTGCCGATCATAGCCATGGGTCGTCTCCTTGGTCGTCGAAACCGCTCCATTGCGGCCTCGATGGCGTCGATCAGGCGACGCTGGGGACCGCCTGCACCCGGCGCCAGGATACCCGTCGCGCCCGCCGCGACGGGGGACGCCGGGCCGCAGCGCCACGCGGAGGACGGCGCAGGCCGGACTTTCTTGCCTCGCGAGGAAGGCCCGGGAACCGGGCCGGGGAAGAAAGTCCGGTACGCGCCGTTGCAGGCCAGGGACGCGCGGTGCCAGACAGCCATGCTGAAGAGGCGCGCGTGCGGAGTCGAAAGCCCGAAGGAGCGCTGGCTCACGCGGAGTCTTCATCCACAGGAACGGCGCGCACCCGGATGCATAGCGGTTGTTCGCGCTGCGGTCCGCGCGATACAGCGGAGCCATGACGGCGAGCGACATGACGGTGGTGGCACGGGTGCGCGGGCTGATCGAGCGGCGAGCGCACGGTCACCCGGCGCGCGCATTCCTGAGCCTGTCTTTCGCCTGCCGCTGCTGATTGCGGCACCTGCCGGGCGGCCGTGTGTTCGGGCCTGCCGGTAAGGAAATCAGCGGATCACGGCGCGATAGGCCGGATCGAGAGCCAGCGCGCGTTTCGCATCGGCGCTTGCGCCGCTGCCGTCTCCGATGCGCTCGCGTAGCAGGCTGCGATGATAATAGGCGCGCGCCGATTCTGGCGAGAGCCGCACTGCCCTGTCCAGATCGGCCAGCGCGCCGCGCCTGTCGCCGCTGCGCTCCCGCGCGAGGCCGCGATTGAGGTAGGCGAGCCATGACTGGTCCTCGCGTTCGATTGCGCGCCCGAAAGCGGCAATGGCACCGCGCAGGTCTCCCGACCAGGCGCGCTTCAGCCCATCGGCGATCTGCGCGTCAGCCTCCCGGTCCTTGCCCGGCCCCGCGGGCTCGCCAGCCCAGGGGCAGGCGACAAGGCTGCGCGCGGGATCGTCGATCGTGCAGGCGTTCCAGTCCCCGCGCTCCACCGACGCACGGGCTCGCAGGGACGCCTCCTGCGAGCGCGACTGCGCTCGGGGAGGCGCCCGCATGCGCGTGCCGGTCACGACGACGTCACCGCTGCCGGGAAAGGCGCCGATATCGTCGGCAGTGATCGTGTCCACGCCCGCCGGTGCGGCAAAACGTGCAGGTGGCGCGGAGGGGGCGGCAGCCGGTGGCGGCGGTGGCGGTGGTGGAGCGGGCGCATGGGACACGCCCGGAATGCGCGCGAGAGTCTCGGCGATGGCAGCCGGCGGCTCGGCACTTCCGGCACGATGCTGAACGACCGGCGTCGATCGCGAAGCAGGCCCAGGCCTTGCAGAACCAGGCCCGACAGAAGGCGCCGCAGCGGGCGCTGTCGGCACGGCTTCGCGCGCGCGGGTGAGCGGATTGTCCGGGAGCCGGCCGCTCGACGGCGACAGGCGCAGCGCTGCGCGGTACGGGCGCCTCGCGATAGCCGCCCGCGTTCCACAGCGATACGCTCACCACCCCGATCAACGCCATCGTCGCCAGTGCGGAGAGCTGCGGCCAGCGCGAGCGCCTTGCGCCCTGCGTCACCTCCGGGCGCGCAGGCGTCGCCACCGCGTGCCCGTCGAAGCGTGACATGGCCCTTTCGATCGCGGCCCGCCGCTGCGCCGGCCGTGGAGGGGGGGCGTCGGGCAGTGCCCGCGACAGGTCGTCGCGCTCGCTCACGCGCCCCGCCCTGAAACGCAGGCGGGCCGGGACAAGGGGGCAGGATGGCGCGAGCGATGCATCTCCGGTTCCTATAGCGGCAATCGCAGCCGGCGCGAATGCGGCATCGCGGGCGTGGACGCAGGTGCGGCGGCTTCGACGCGCCGCCGCACCCGGGTCACGCTCAGCGCGGCATGCTCGCCATCGACGCGGCGGTCTTCGCCTGGCGCACGAGCTGGACGAACTCGGCGCGATAGCCGAACGGGTCCTCCCCGCGCGCCGCGCCCGCGATGCGCAGCACATCGTCATAGCCGGTGCTGCCGCCATATTTGCCGCCCCGCAGGAGCTCGGCGAAGGCC
The DNA here is from genome assembly GCA_035538975.1 of Sphingomonas sp. Taxonomy (GTDB): domain Bacteria; phylum Pseudomonadota; class Alphaproteobacteria; order Sphingomonadales; family Sphingomonadaceae; genus Sphingomonas. Next base: position 13,030 of record DATLJJ010000230.1, read on the forward strand.
GCGACACCCAGTGCAAAGCGCGCCTCCTGCGGCGCATCCTCGAACCGGGCGAACTCGGCCGCGCGCGTGATCGGCGTGCTGATCAACTGGCTCGTCTCCGCCTTGGGCAGCTTGTAGCGGATCCGCACGAAGCCATATTCCCCGGCGTTCGACGGCAAGGGCCGCGCAGGCCCCGCATAGCGCAGGTCGCCGATCGCACGCGGTCCCCCGACGGGCACGATTTCGTAGATCGCCGTCACCGTCTGCCCGGAGCCGACGTCCCCCGCATCCACCCGGTCGTTGTCGAAGTCCTCCCGCGCGAGCATTCGCGTCTCGTACCCGACGAGGCGATATTCGGCGACTGCGGCAGGATTGAACTCGACCTGGATCTTCACGTCCCTGGCGATCGGAAACAGCGTCGAGCTGGCCTCGTCGACCAGCGTCTTTCGCGCTTCGCCGACCGTATCGATATAGGCGGCGGCACCGTTGCCGTTCTGGGCCAGCGTCTGCATCAGCGCATCATTGTAATTGCCCATTCCAAAGCCGAGCACCGACAGGAACACGCCCTTTTCCCGCTCGCGCTCGACAAAGCCCTTCAGTTCATCGGGGTTGGTGATGCCGACGTTGAAGTCGCCGTCGGTGGCCAGGATGACCCGGTTGACGCCCATGGGGTCCAGGTTTTGTGCCGCCAGCGCATAGGCTTGGCGGATACCTTCTGCGCCCGCCGTGCTGCCGCTTGCGCCCAGCCGGTCGAGCACGGCCAATATCCTGCCCTTCTGGCTCGCCGGCGTCGGCTCCAGCGCCGTGCCGGCACTTCCGGCATAGGTGACGATCGCCACCCGGTCGTTTCCGTCGAGCTGGTCGAGCAGCATGGCGAGCGACTGCTTGACCAGCGGAAGCTTGTTGGGCGCATTCATCGAACCCGAGGTGTCGATCAGGAACACCAGGTTCGCGCGCGGCCGCGTCGCGGGCGCGACATCATAGCCGCGAATGCCGATCCGCACGACCTTGCGCCCCTTCGTCCAGGGGCTCGGCATCACCGCTATATTGGTGCTGAACGGCCGGGCAGCCGAACGCGGCGCGGCATATTGGTAAGGGAAATAGTTGATCATCTCCTCGACGCGCACGGCCGCAGGCTGGGGCAGCACGTTTCGCGCCAGCGAAGCGCGGACGAACGAATAGGAGGCGGTGTCGACGTCGATGGAGAAGGTCGAGACCGGCTCCTCGCGAACCACCCTGAATGCGTTCCGGGCGACCTCGGTGAACCTGTCGCGCCCGAAGCTCTCATATTGCCGCACCCGCGGCAGGTCCGGCGCGAAGGACGCGCCGGGTACCCGCATCAGCGCCTGCGCGACCGGTGGCGGCGGCGCGGAAGGTGGTGCGGGCGGGGGAACGGGTGCGCCCGCGCCCGGAAGCACGCCGATGTCTTCGGCAACGATAGTGTCGACCCTCGCGCGCGTGTCGGCACGGGTGCCGGTAACCACCACGGCATCGGCGGCGTCCGGGGATGCGGTTGCGACCGGCGAACTGCGCTTCGATCCGGCGCACGATGCGAGCAATGCCGCACCGGCTGCGGCGGCGATGACGGGACGCGTACGGGACATGGACTCTCCCCTTGGATCAGCGCGGCAGGATTGCCCGCATGTCCCTTCGACGCGGCGCGCGCACAGTTCCTTGGATGCCCCGGGAAAAAAAGATTCAGCCCTGCGCGTCGCTCCCCAGCATGCGCCGCACCTCATGCATCCGCCACGAGATCGTCGCCTCGGCGACGCCCAGTATCTGCGCCGCCTCGGCATGGCTGAGCTGCTGTCCCACCACGAGAACAACGGCATCGCGATAGGCGGGCTTCAGCCGGCGCACGGCACTGCGCACCCACATCGCATCGTGCAGGTCGCGCCCGTCGGGAGCCCTCGCCAGCCCCGCGACAACCGCGAGCCTTTCGGTCAGCCCGCGCAGGGAGCGCCGGCGCCGATGCAGATCGCGCGTGGCGTTGACGACGATGCCGCACAGCCATGTGGTGAACTTCGCCTCGCCGCGGAAGCTGCCGATCTTCTCCACCAGCGCGCAGCACACGTCCTGCGCGATGTCCTCCGCGTCTGCGCGCGACCCGCTCAGCTGCCAGGCAAGGCCGTGGATGCGATCATAGTGGCGATCGAGCAGCTCGGCGAACGCGTCACGATCCCCTGCAGCCGCGGCAACGACCAACGGTCCGTCAGGATCATCCTTCAAGCACGCCCCCGCGCATTCCCCGGCAAGGCCGCTGCTGTAGCAGCAGCAGCCCGGCGGCGATATGGATGTCAGCTTCGCACAGGCGTCAAGCGCGAGAGGCCCCTCAAGGGACATTGGTCCGGCCGCCGGCTTGCGGCCACGGTGGCGGGATCGGCGATCAGACCCCTGAACGGCAAGGGGTGGCGCAGCAGCTAACGTCCGCGGCCTGAACGAACCAGCGGCATCAGGATCGCACAGAGCGAACCACCGGCACCGCAGCAATACGGCCGCGCCAAGGCGATGCCTTCTCCCTCTTCGTACCCCTCCCCTTTCCTTCGCCCCCTTCCGCCCCGTCCGCTATCCCCCGGGCAGCGCGCCGGCCGCTGCCATGCGCGGACCGTGGCGGCGTGCCGTGTGGAAACCGGGCGCTGGCTGGCGCGCCATCACCGTGCGTCCGGCGACGAATCGCCGCAGGGCCAGCTCCCCGCTTCGGGGCGCGCCCGGGCCCGTTCCGGGCGAGGGCGCGCGGCCGGCATTTCCGCCGTCATTTTGCCACCGCAGGCACCAAAAGGCCCCGCGCGGCCAGGGCACGCGGGGCCCGTGTGGTGATCGCTCAGGCAGCGCGCGGCGCGGCCGCGACCTGCGCCTCGCCGGGGGGCGCCGAGCCGGAGGCCTCCACCGGCACAGCCGCATCGGATGCGCCCGTCGGTCCGGGCCGCTCGCGCGCCGCCAGCACGGCAGCGACGCGCGTGTGCGCGGTGACCGATCCAACGCCGCCGCGCCCGGTATAGGTGGCAGGCGGGAAGGCCATCCAGCGCGACACCCAGCGCCCGGCCTTTGCCCGGCCCCCGGCGCCTGCGAGATGGTCGGCGACGATCTTCTTCAAGGTCCTGCCCTTCTCGCGCGCATTCGCGTCGGCGACTCCGGGGCCGGCTACCTCGGCGACGATGGCGGCGAGCACCTGCCGGTCGCGGATCAGGCCGAACAGCGCGTCGTCCGCCTGCCACCAGTCGGCCATGTCGAGACCGAGCACGAGCCCGAGCGCGGCGACTGCCGGGCTCCCGGCCATCAGCGTCTCGCCCATGACCGCCGCCACGACATCGAGCACGGCGGCGTCGGGCAGGTCGAGGAGGCGCAGGAAGATGGCGCTCAGCCGGTCGCCGGGTCCGAAATCGTCGCCGCATCCGCCGGTGACGGTCGGCTCCTCGCAGCCGAAGCCGAGCAGGTCGAGCACCGCACGGCGGTGCCGGTCGAACACGGTTTCGGCAAGCGAGCCCGCGACGCTTTCGCGCGTCGCCGCATCGCGGCTCGCCTGCGGATCGACGCGCACTATCCAGAGCGGCGATCCCGCGACGGCGTGCGCGACCATCAGCCGCAGCGCGGCGCCCGGGTGGCCGGTGAGCGCCGCGCGGACGGCGGCGTGGCGGTGGAGGTCGATATAGGTGTCGAGCGCGGCCGTGACTTCGCCGCGTTCCGCCTTCGGCGCGCCCTCCCCGCCCGCCTCGCCGCGTTCCGCGCGGCGGCGGTCGCGGCGGCTGACATAGCCTTCATGGAAGACGACCTCACCCGATGCGCTCACATCGATATAGACGCGCCCGCCCTTGCGCCTCGCCGCCCTGTCATATTCCCAGCTGTGGAACCATTCACCCGGCGGCAGGATCACGACCTCGCTCCATCCCCGGGCGCGATACGCCCCGGCGCGCTCCGCGACCGCGGCGTTCTGCGCCTCCCAGAAGCCTTGCGGGTCGGTGAAATAGCGGTCCTCGCCGAAGAGGTCGGCAATGGTCGCAAGCCCGCTCGCCTCGATGTCGAACAGCGCGAAGCGCGCAGGGATCGCCTGTCCGCCGGTAAGCCATGCCTTGAGCGCCTGTCCGGTCGGCGCGCGCTGGTCGGGGTCGTCCACGAGCCCCAGCCAGTCCTGCTGCTGGCCTTTGGTCGCCATGGTGAGGTGGCGCACCGTCACGCGGTCGATCTGCTCTCTGGCATAAAGATCGCGGATGCGCGGCAGGAGATTGCCGAGCGCGAGCACGCGGCGCACGGCAAGCCCGGGCATGCCGAAGGTCGCGGCGATGTCGTCCACGTCGCGCCCCTGCTTCACCAGCTTCGTGAAGGTGACCCACTGCGTCACCTCGTCGGCGTCGCGCCGCGCGACATTCTCGATCAGCGACGCCTCGATCGCGGCGGCATCATCGTCTTCCTCGAGGATTGGGCAAGGCAGGAAGCCGACGCCGGGCTCCGGCTCGGGACCGGCACCATCGTCGTTGGCGGCGGTGCGCTCTTCAGCGACGATCTGCGCGGCGCGAAAGCGCCGGCTTCCGGCGACGATGCCGAAATGGCCGCCCTCCCCGGCAGGGCGGACGATCAGCGGCTGCAGCACGCCGCGCTTGCGCACGGTCGGGAGGATATCGCTGACGTCGGGCGGCTTCTTGCCCCGGCGCATGTTGCTCCTGTCGACGAAGAGCCGGTCGAGCGCGATGAAGTCGAGTTTCATGGGGACTGCTCCTTGATGGCTGCCGGTTCCGCCCTTTGCGGTGATGACGGGCCCGGCCCTTGATTGCGGGCGAGACGCGCCCGCGCGTCAGCCGTCCGGCGAGCCGGGCGGAAGCTCGGGAGAAGCGGCTTGCGCGATCGGGGCGGCATCACGGGCAAGCCGCGCGAGCAGCCAGTCGGCGGCGCGCGAGGCGGCCGAGGCGGCACGGAAGATCGCCCTTGCATCGGCGCGCAGCACCTCCAGCCACGCTCCCAGATAATCGGCGTGGCGCACGCCGGGCTGAATCCCGAGCGCCGCGCAGAGAAAGGCCGCGCCCAGCTCGGCGACCAGCTCCTCGCGGGCATAGCCGGGCGAGCCGAATGCGCCGGAGAGATCGCGTCCCAGCCGCGCGGCATGGCCGGTGGCATGGGTCAGCTCGTGGAGCGCCGTCCGGTACCAGTTGATCGGCTCGAAGAAGGCGGCCTGCGGCGGCACGACGACAAGGTCGCGCCGCGGGCTGTAGAAGGCCTCGTCGCCGCCGATCCGGAAGCGCACGCCGCTCGCCGCGATCACCGCATCGGCTGCGGGCACCGGTTCGCACGGTGGCGGCGGCACCGGGGTGCCGACGAGCGCCGGATCGAGCCCCTCGCACTGGGCAATGTTGAACAGGGTGAAGCGCCTGAGGAACGGCACGGCGCGCGCCTCCTCGCCTGCTGCCTCGGCGCGCCGCTTCTCCTCGCCGGGCACGAAGCGGTCGGCATAGCAGACGCTGACGCCATGCTCGCCGCGCCGGACCATGCCGCCTGCCGCTGCGGCCTGCCGGAAGGTCAGCCAGGACGGCACGGGATATCCGGCGTCGAACGCCGCGCGCCACAGGATCAGGACGTTGATCCCCGAGTAGGGCCGTCCGGTCATCGCGTTGCGCGGCAGCCCGCCCCCTGCCCCCTCCCCCGCGCGCCAGGGCTGCGCCCATGGAAAGCATCCGGCCTCCAGATCGGCGACGATCGATGCAGTGACCCCGGCATAGAGGTCGCGCTGCAGCCGGCTTGCACCGCTCGGGCGGCGACGCTGGCCACGCGCGGGACGGCGGTTGGCGGGCATGGGCATCTGCTCCTTTCCCCGCCCCGCACATTGTGCAACCGGTCACGTCGGTGACGTTTCAGACCGGTCAGCTGGGTGACAGTTTGTAGGAGTGGGGCGGCGTCTCTTGCCTGGTTTCACGCGGATGAGCTTGTTCTTGCCGCGGATGTATCCGAGCAGGATCGGGCCGAACCGGACCTCGTATTCATCGTCGGCGATCTCGAAGATTCCGACGCGCTCGCCGTTCAGCACTTCCGATACGAACAGCTCCCGCCCACGCCAGCGGATCGATCCGCTGATGCGAACAGAGCGTACGTGGGTGGCGCCCCAGTAGGCCGGCGAGCGCAGCTTGCCGTCCCATAGCCGCGGGCTCGGATTGTAGACTCTGGCCGGCGGGATCTGGCCAAGCGCCTCGTGCGGCCGCTCTTCATTGAAGATGCGCCGGAACCGCTCAAGCCGTGCCAGCTGCGCCTTCGCCGTAAGCGAAGGCGGAGTCGCAGCTTCCCGCTTGAGCGTCTGGTGCATGCGCTCGTGGCGACCATTTTCCTGCGGTTTGCCGGGCGTAATCCGTTCTGGAGTGATTCCAGCCCTCACAAAGTTGACCGCCAGCCTCGATAAGCCACCCGCGGCTGTTGAACCGAACGGCGGGCCATTGTCGGAGCGGATCGCCCGAGGCAGGCCATATTCCTTGAACGCCCTGGCCAGGATCGGCCACACCGTCTCGAAGTCGGGATGCTCGACCGCTTGGCACACGAGCAGATAGCGGCTCACCGCATCGGTGACGGTGAACGGCAACACCCGTACTCCGTCGCCCGTCCTCCAGAATCCCTTGAAGTCGATGCACCACACGTCGTTGGGTGCATCGGCGCCACGGAACGGCAGCTGCCCTGGCGGTACCCGCCGGCGCAGCTTGCGGGGCCGCACCAGACCTTCTCGTTTCAGGATGTCGCCGATGGTTGAAGCCGCGGGCCAGTTCGTCTTCGGATCATCGAGCTGGAGCCGGGCGCGCAGCTTGCGTGGACCCCACGCCGGATGCTTGCGCCGCAGCTTCATGATCGCCGCCACGATCTTGGATGGCGTCTGTGCTGCCTGTGTCACCGGCGCGCTCGAGCGCGCCGCTAAACCAGATGGCCCTTCGGCCGCGTAGCGGCCGATCCATTTATACGCTGTCTTGCGTGACACACCGAAGCGGATCGCTAGCGCGCTCACACTCTCTTCTCGGCTTAGCCACGCCGAAATGAACCGCACGCGTTCGCTCACGGGATCTGTTTCCATCCAAGCCATGGCCATCTCCTCGATGGCCATATTGCCGGACCGTCACCCAGGTGACCGGTCCGATGTGTAACCGATCTGACCGGTCCAATCCGTCACCAAGGTAGCCGGATTGGACCACATGGCCTCCCCGCAAAGGCGGGGGTGGGCGGCAAGGAGCGACCGGAGAGGCGCGGCCCCGAGCGGGGCCGGCACCGTCAGGCCGCAACGAAGTGGAGGAGCCGCGCCAGCGGCTTGCCGGCGCCGCGGCCGCGCCTAGCAGGAAGCGCCGCCCATCCCCGCCTGGACGGGAGAGGCACAACAACGCCGCCGCGCGCGAGCGCGGCGACTGCAGCGACGCCGGCGGGCCGGCCCGCCGGCCATGCAAGGGACAGGCACTCCGCGACGCGCCGGCCGGATCAGCGGTGTCGAACCGGGCTTCGCAGCCCGGACGGGGCATGGCGTCCGGCGCGAAACCGGGCGCGCCGCCCGGCCGCAAGGCGGTGTGCCCGCGGGGCCGCGGTCGGGCGCCGCACCCTGTCCGGCGCGCGCAGCCGCCGGCAGTGTGCGTCATCAGCCCCGCTCTCTGGCTACCGCTTCCTGCCGCACCGGATCGCCAGCCTCGCCGGCCAGGCATCGCTTCGCGTGTCGCGCACATCCGGAACGCGAGGATATGGCAGGTGCGCGCGACCTGGTGCATGGGGGCTGCGTCAATGCCCGACGAGGATCCAATGCTGAACCGCCGCCAACTCCTTCTCGCCCTGGCATCGATGCCGATTGCGGCATCGCCGGCACAGGCGCGCCGCCGCGAGAGCCGGCCGATTGCCCGGCTGCTCGACGATTTCATCGAACAGGCCATGCTGGATTCGCCCCAGTTGATGACAGCCCTGGGCCTCGATGTGGGGGAGCATGCGAGCGCCCGTTCGCTGCTCGACGATCGCTCGCCTGAAGGGCTCGAGAAGAGCCGCGCCCTCTTTTCGAAGCTGGCATCCGACCTTGCCGCCCATGACCCGAAGCGGCTTTCGCCCGCCGACTGGATCAACCATCAGACGGCGGCCTATCTTGCCGCGACGGCAGTGCAGAGCTTCGAGTTTCCCTATGGCGACCCGACCGTGGTCGCCATCCCCTATACCGTGTCCCAGCTCACCGGCGCGTATCAGTCGGTGCCGTCCTTTCTCGCGACCCAGCATCCGGTGGCGACACAGGAGGATGCGGAAGCCTATCTCTCGCGCCTGTCGGGCTTTGCGCGCCTCCTCGACCAGGAGACCGAACGGTCCAGAGAGGACTATGGACGCGGGGCGACACCGCCGAACTTCGTCCTGCGCCGTACCATTCAGCAGCTCGAGGTGCTGCTCGGCCAGGCTCCGGCACAATCCGATCTCGCAAGAGGATTGGCGGACCGCGCCGCCGGCAGCGGAATCGCGGGCCCCTGGGCCGAACGCTGCGCGCGGGTGATCTCCGCGGAGGTCATGCCTGCACTGGGCAGGCAACGCCGGCTGCTGGCCGAAGCCCTCCCGGGGGCACCCGAGGCAGCGGGGGTATGGCGGCTGCCGCAGGGAGAGGCATATTATCGCTACGCCATTCGCGCATTCACCACGACCGACGCCGCGCCGGAGGAGATCCATCGCTTCGGACTGGAGCGCGTGGCGGAACTCACCGCCCAGGCCGACGCCATCCTGAAGAAGCAGGGCATGGGATCAGGAACGATCGCCGCCCGCCTTGCCAGGCTGCGGCGCGACCCTGTTCATCTCTACGCCAACGACGATGCCGGCCGCGAGGCGCTGATAGCCGACCTCAACCGGCGTATCGCCGATATCCGGCCCCGCTTGCCCGACTATTTCGGGCACCTGCCCAAAGCCGCGGTGGAGATCCGCCGCATGCCCGCATCGATAGAGCCCGGCGCGCCGGGTGGCACCTATCAGCCGCCCAGTCTCGATGCGAGCCGGCCCGGGCTGTTCCAGATCAACCTGCGCGATCTGAAGGAATGGCCACGTTTCGACCTGCCCACGCTCGTCTATCATGAGGCGATCCCGGGGCACCATCTCCAGAATGCGGCAATGATCGAGGCGCCGGAGGTGCCGATGCTTCGCCGCCTGCCCCTTTTCTCGGGCTATTCCGAAGGATGGGGGCTTTATGCCGAGCAGCTGGCGCAGGAGATGGGCGTTTATGAAGACGATCCGCTCGGCGAGCTCGGCTATGTGGCGTCGATGCTGTTCCGGGCTGCCCGGCTGGTCGTCGATTCCGGACTGCATCAGATGCGCTGGAGCCGCGAACGTGCGATCGCCTATATGATCGAAACGCTCGGAGATGCGGAGAGCAGCGTCACGCGGGAGGTGGAGCGTTACTGCGTCCAGCCCGGCCAGGCGTCGAGCTATATGCTGGGCTGGCGGGTCTGGACCGGGGCCAGGGCGCGCGCCCGGTCGCGGCTCGGTCATCGCTTCGACATCCGCGAGTTCCACGACCGCGGGCTGCTCGCCGGTTCGATACCGCTCGATGTGCTCACGCGCGTGATCGACGACTGGGTGTAATGCAGCGCAATCCGTCGATGGTGGTCATCCCGACACTTCCAGGCGAAGCCGGAACACCCGGTGCAGGTCGTGCCAAACAATACCAGATGCCCGGCCGATCACTGGCAGGCTATCCTTCGCGGCCGTTCCCGATGGCGAGAACGACAAGACGAGGCGCGCATCACCACATGCATGAAGCCTCATTCATGCATGAGCTCGTGGGCGCAGCTCTGCCCGCGATCGTCGGTCAGCACCACGTAGCGCACGCGCAGCTCGGGGTGCAGGCCTGCGAGCCCCGATGCCGCCACCGCGCTGGAATGGACGAAGACGTCGGGGCCGCCGCGGTCGGGACGGATCACGCCGAACCCGGCGCGCGCGTTGTAGAAACAGACTGTACCGGACGGCATGATACTCTCCCTCAGACCGGGGACGGCTGTGGCTGGTCGAAGGCGCTCGCCAGAACGGTGCCGGCCGTGACGATCACTTCCACCTGCATCTCGAGAAAATCCGCGGCAGCTCCTTCGTAGCGGCCTTCGACGGGGAGTATCTGTGCGATGTTGCGTGCAACCGCCACCGGGACGAGGCCGGCCCCACCCATCCGGGAATGGGTCGGATCGAAGGCGATCCATCCCGCGCATGGAAGATAGACCTCGGCCCAGGCATGCGTGGCGCCGTGCTGCAGGCCGCCGCGGCGTTCCTGCGGCTCGGCCGGCTGGAGATAACCCGAGACCGCACGCGCCCCGAAGCCGAGGTGGCGCACGGCTTCGATGAACAATGTCGCGAAATCGCGGCACGAGCCGCTGGCTGCGCGTATCGTCTCGTCAGGCGACTGGATTCCTTCTGCATCACGCCGGGAATAGGTGAAGTCCGCCAAAATCCCCGCATTGATATTCCTGAGCAGCGTCAGCGTATCGGTCGGTTCGGTCCCGCGGAAGCGCGCCAGCCAATCGCGTACGGAGTCGAGGGCCTGGGGATATTGCGGTTTGCGCATTGATCCCAGATCGGCGACCTCCTCGGCGGAATAGGTGAACGGGAAGTTGTGGGCCGACGGCGCGATGGCGAAGATCGGCCAGGCCGTCGCCGACTGGTCGACCACCATCCGGCTGTCGATCGTGAGCGTGTCCACTGCGTCCGAAAAGGTGGCGGTCGCGATGAGATTGCCGAACACGTCTTGCGTCCACTCGATATGGGCAGGCGGCGTGCAGCTCAGCAGGGTGGTGAGCAGGCGCAGATCATGCTGACCACGTGGACACAGCCGCATCCGGTGCGGTAGCAGCGTCACCGGTCGCGCATAGCGGTATGTGGTGCGATGACAGATCGTCAGCAGCATGCCCGCTAATCCACCCCGGCGCGTGCCGAGATGGCGCGCTCGACCGCTGCGCAGCCGTCGGCACTGGCGACTGCCACGTCAACCGCTCGCCCGCCGAGCGCCTCATTATAGGCATTGAGAAAGGCGATCGCGGAATCGGGGCCGAGCAGGTTCCATGCGAGAAGCTTGACCCGGCTTTGCCGTTCCAGGGCGGCCGGCGACAGGCGCGGCGTGGAGTGCTTGTTGCGAAAAGGCGTTGGCTTCGGTTCTGCCAGGCCGGTTTCGAGGGGTCCGCCGCGTTTGTCACTCATCGCCGATTGCCCCTGCGGGGCCGGGAACCCGTGCCCGCCACGCGCTCGCCCTTTTCCACGTCGTACGGCGACATCTCGACCTGCCCGCGATCGCCCAACAGCGGGCGGATGCGATACTTGCGCATCTTGCCCCCCGTGTAGACGATGCTGCGATGTTCGTTCTCCAGTGCCACCCGGCAGCGGCCGTCGGGCGGAATCTCCTCGATCATGCCATCGAGCCTGATCAACGCATCCCTGGGCATGCCGTCAAGCCGAAGCGGGCGGCGAGGAACAGGCGCCGGGCCGCTCCTGCAACTCGCGCACTCTTGCGGCATAGGCGCGCGCGAGTCCGCGGTGGGCATGCGCAGCCTCGCGGCATGAAGCGTCTTCCGCCCGAATGAGCGAAATCCGATGGCGTGAGAGAAAATAGCCGAGGTCCATGTTGCGGCTCCGCATGGCGTAAGCGGGAGCGCGAGGGTCTCTCAGCCGCTGGCGCCTACGTGACGTCTGCCAGCGATTGTGCGGATATAGGCTCGAAGCCCCTCTCGCGGTACCCCCCGCCCAAAATATGTCCGGGCGAAGACGAAGGCCTGCTTGTCCATCGCCCGCCCGGCACCGATGCGCGCCGTGAGCCGCCGGTGTTGGTGATGATCGCCTGCGTATCGGAAAGGCGAAGGCACGTTTGCGAAGGATCACCCGGATCGGGCGGTTCCTTAGGCGACACCAGGCGTTATGCTGCCGCGGCGAGACTCGCCAGGAGCAGGCCGGCCTTCCTGCGCCGCCGTACGGGGAGATGGTGTTGCCGCAATACAATATTGAATTCCGGGCCCGGGATCGCCTCGCGGAATCACTCCCCGTCGACGCGCCGGACCAGAACGGGCTTCGTGTCGAGGTCGCGCGCTTCCTGGGCGAGATCCTGAAAGACCAGGCGGACGAGATCTGGCTGGACAGGCACTGGCGGCTGGACGTGGTCAGCGCAGAGGGCCTTGTCCTCTTTGTGATCGAGTTGATGGTCACGGATCCAACGGAAAGCGCGAGCGTGCGCGCTCCATGAGACTGCAGCGCGGCGATAATCCTTGCCAGCGCGTGCATGATGGCGGCGCAAACAGGCGGCGTTGCACGGCTGGCACCGCTGGCGGACCCCATTTCAGCTGCTTCTCGCGGGCCGCGTCCCTCGGGCTGCAGGATATGCTCGGTCGCGGTCTACCGCTTTGGCCGATCCTGGATAGCGAGACGCCGCCCGACCACATGTGTCTGCACGACGAAGAGCGCGATCAGGGCCACGGCGATAGCGCCCACGAACGCATCGAAGGCAGGGAACCAGCCGAGCCTGTCCCCGCCCGGGCCCAGGGTCCACATGGCAATGGTCATGACAACAAGGGCCAGACGCAATTCGGTAGGGCCTGCTGCCACATAGGAAAGCCTCAGCTCGCCTGTCACGCGCGCAGACAGGAAAGCATGCATCGACATCAGGAAATAGCCCGCCAACGCAAGCATGGCGATGTTCATGGTCACGAAGGGCGACAGGCCTATCCCCGCCACGATGAGCAGATTGGTGATGCCGTCGCAGCTATGATCGATGAAATAGCCATAGGATGGCCGCTCGATCTTC
>DATLJJ010000231.1:0-2397 GCA_035538975.1 Sphingomonas sp.
AACTGCAGACCGCGCCGCTGGAGGCATCGGTGCACATCATGAGCGTGTGGAGCAAGGTGAAGGACGGTGTCTTCAGTCCCGACGATAAGGACCTGCGCTGGATCGGCCATCTGTTCGACGAGCTGATCTGGTGGGGCAGCACGCTCAAGGCCGGTCGCGAGGCGCGCTAGCCTCTCGCACGCGCGTCCATCGCATCCTATCTTCGCTCCGTGCGGCCTTCCCCCATCACTGCCCGAATCGCCGACGGCGTCGCCTCGATCCCCGCGGACGAATGGGACGCCTGCGCGGGGACCGGCAATCCCTTCGTGCGCCACACGTTTCTGGACATCCTCGAGCGGTCGGGCTCGGCGAACGTGCGCTCGGGCTGGCAGCCGCTACCGGTCGTGATCGACGGGCTCGACGGCCGGGCGGCGGCGATCGCGCCCGCCTATGCCAAGTCGCACAGCCAGGGCGAATATGTGTTCGACCATGGCTGGGCCGATGCCTGGGAGCGCGCCGGGGGGCACTATTACCCCAAACTGCAAGTAGCGGTGCCCTTCACGCCGGTGCCGGGGCCGCGGCTGCTGCTCCGCGACCCGGCGATGGCGCCGGCGCTGATCTCGGCGATCGAGGCAGTGACCGACCAGAACCGCCTCTCGTCGGCGCACGTCACCTTCCTCTCCGACGCGCAGCTTCCCTGGTTCGAAGCGGCGGGCTGGCTGACGCGCGCCGGGACGCAGTTCCACTGGCGCAACCACGGCTACGCGAGCTTCGACGACTTCCTCGGCGCACTCGCCAGCCGCAAGCGCAAGGCGATCCGCAAGGAGCGCGCGCAGGCAGTGGAAGGCCTGACGATCCGGCACCTGACCGGCGCCGAGATCACCGAGGCGCATTGGGATGCCTTCTGGACCTTCTACCAGGACACCGGCTCGCGCAAATGGGGCCGCCCCTATCTGACGCGCGCCTTCTTCTCGCTGCTAGGCACGGAGATGGCGGACGAAGTGCTGCTGATCCTTGCCGAGCGCAACGGGACCCCGATCGCCGGCGCGCTCAACCTGATCGGCGTCGACGCACTCTATGGCCGCTATTGGGGTGCGATCGAGGAAGTGCCCTTCCTCCACTTCGAACTCTGCTATTACCAGGCGATCGACGCCGCGATCGAACGCGGACTGATGCGTGTCGAGGCCGGGGCGCAGGGCGAGCACAAGCTCGCGCGCGGCTACGCGCCCGTCACCACCTGGTCGGCGCATTACATTCCCGACCCGAACTTCCGCCGGGCAGTGGCCGACTTCCTCGAACGCGAGCGTCAGGCAGTCGAGCGCGAGCAGGAATGGCTGGGCGAGATGATGCCGTTCAAGCGCGGCGACTGATCCCGCCCCCTAGTTGCTGTTGATCAGTCCAGGCTGGCGGCCGTCATTCAACATGATCTGCGCCTCGGGCCTGGGCACTGGCAAGTCGCCGGGGCCGAGCGTCGGGCCCGGCTGGCTATGGTCCACCCGGAATAGCGCGCTCGTTCTGTCGCGCCACACAGGCACCAGCCCCTGCTCGAAGCGCGGATCATATTTGGGCGGACGGATCAGCCAGACATAGTCGAAATCGTCGCGCGGGAAATAGCTGAGGCTACGCGCGATCGGGCGCCACCATTCGCGCGGGCACTGCACGTCGGTAACGATCTGCGACGGATCATGGACGAAGCTGCGCGCGCGGCGATCGCGGCCCGCAAGATAGCGCACCGTGAGCAACTGCCCGCCTGCCATCGACCATTGATCGTTGGTGTAGGCGAGCCTGCGCTCGAGCGCGAGAGCAGGGACGTGCTGGAGGCGCGTCATCTTCCACTCGTTGTAGCAGGTCTCGCCAACGAAAGTGACGAGCCGTGCGCCGGGCGGGACATGGTCTAGCGCCTTCAATTCGCGGTCGAACGACTTGTCATAGAGCCAGAAGCTGTAGGTGGTCGCGCCGATGCGGACGAGGAAGAAGGCCAGCCCCAGCGCCGCCACGGTCGCTGCGCCGCGGATCGAAAGGCCAGGCTTCGGGCGTATCGCGATGATCCCGATCGCGAGCAGGAAAGGCACCAGCCGCATATCGGCATAGGCCGACCCGAAGACGATCCGTGGCAGCAGGATATAGACCGCGAGCAGGAAGAGTCCCGATAGCGCGAGGTTGCGCGAATATTGGATGTTCGGATCGCGCACTGCCTTGAACAGCAGCAGGAAGAGCACGCCGACGCTGGCGATGTCGAAGAGCTGCCAGCGGTCGCGGAAGACCTGCACGACCCACAGCACCTTGGCCCGCCAGTTGAACCAGTCGCCGGTCTTGCCCGACACATGGCCGCCGCTGCGCCATACCAGCATCAGCAGGATAGGCGGGGCCAATACCAGACAGTGGAGACCCGCATGGAAGGCGGGCACGATCCAGCCA
>DATLJJ010000232.1:0-2245 GCA_035538975.1 Sphingomonas sp.
GGGCCCGAAAATGGGGCCGGATCGTCAACATCTCCTCGGGCGCGGCGCGCGGCGCCGGCTCGATCGGGCCCCACTACAACGCATCCAAGGCCGGCATGGAGGGCCTCACGCGAGGCTATGCGGCCCGCCTCGTGAAGGAGAGCATCACCGTCAACGCGGTCGCGCCGTCACTGATCGAGACCGACATGATGCGCGATCAACCACAGCTCGTCAGCCGCATCCCGCTCGGCCGCTTCGGGACGCCCGAGGAGGTAGCGAAAGCCGTAATGCTGCTGGTCGACAACGCCTACATGACCGGGCAGACGGTCGCGCTGAGCGGCGGGATGGCGTTCAATTAGGGCGCGCGCTCCTCACCGCTCCCCGCCTCCGGGGAGAGGGAAAGGCGCGAGCGGGCTCACCACATCGTCGCCGCTGCGCGTTCCGGCCAGATGCGGTCGTACTCCGCCCCGCCGACCTTGTTCTCGCTCATCTCGGCGAGGATTTGTCCGGCCGTCGGCAACATCTTCGGATCGACCCGCTTGTCGGGATTCCAGAGGTCGGAACGGACGATGGCTCGGGCGCACTGGAAGTAGATTTCTTCCACGTTCATCACCATGACGCTGCGCGGCGCCTTGCCCTCCACCTTGAACGAGGCCAGGAGTTCCGGGTCGATCGAAAGATAAGCGCGGCCGTTGGCACGGACCGCATTGCCGGAGCCCGGAATCAGGAACATCAGCGACACGCGCGGGTCGCGCACGATATTGCGCAGGGAATCGACCCGGTTGTTGCCGCGACGGTCCGGCAGCATCAGCGTCCTGGGATCATGGATGCGGACGAAGCCGGGAAGATCGCCGCGCGGCGAGCAGTCGATACCTTCGGGTCCAATCGTCGCGAGCGCGGCGAACGGCGCCTTCTCGATAAAGATGCGATAGAGCGGAGTGACATGGTCGGCGACTTTCACGGTCGAGGCATCATTGGTGGGGCCGTAGATCGCTTCCAGCTGTTCGACCGTCTCGATCACCGTCATTCCGCTCTCTCCTTGTCGTACCGGCGGCTACTCTTGCCAGCATTCATTCCTGATCGCGCGCACCAGCTGGCGGCTGTGATAGTCCGCGCTCCCCGAATTGAGGATGGTGACATCGGCCTGCGCCGGCACGTCGCCGACACTGCGCGACAGCCTCTCGACGATGTTGCCGTCGCTTTGCCGGGCACGGGCGGCAAGCCGCTGCGCCAGCACGTCCGGCGGCGCCGTAATCGCGACCACGACGACATTGACATAGGCCCGGCGCAAGGCGGCGATCACGGTGCGCGAGACGTTGACGACAACAGTGCGCCCCGCGCGGATATCGTCGTTGATATCGAGCGGCAGCGCGTAGGAATGCCCATGGGCGTCCCAGTACACTGCGAAATCGCCCTGTTCGCGCGCGCGACGAAACTCGTCGGGGCTCACGGCGATATTGTCCTCCGCATCGGAGGACTCTCGTGTCACGACGCGGCGCGGGAAGACGATATCGGGTTCATCGATGCAGGCTGCTTGTGCCAGCCGCAGCAACGTATCCTTGCCGGCGCCGCTGGGGCCGACCACCAGCACGAGCCGGCCGGGGCCGATCGCGCCCGCCTCGTCCCGTGCGGTTGCGACCATCTCGCTCATGCAACGCGACTTCCTTCGCGCCAGACGCTGCGCACCACGGGAATGTGACCCGCGACATGCACGCGGATCAGGTCCGCGCGCTTGCCGATCGCGACTTCGCCGCGGTCGGTGAGGCCGACCGCCTCGGCAGGCGCCTTCGTCACGGTGCGCACCGCCGCGGGAAGGCTGATCGCCGGTACATGCTCCGGCAATTGCAGCGCGGCCATCAAGAGGCTCGACGGGATGTAGTCTGAGGAGAGAATGTCGAGCAGACCCTCGCGCGCGAGATCGACCGCGGCGATGTTGCCGGAGTGCGAGCCGCCGCGCACGACATTGGGGGCACCCATGAGGATGTCGATGCCGGCCTGATGCAGGCCGCGCGCGGCTTCGAGCGTCGTCGGAAACTCCGCAACCGAGACACGATCGCGCACGGCGTCGGCGACGTTCTCCTCGGTAGTGTCGTCGTGGCTTGCCAGCGGAATGTTGTACTTGTGCGCCAGCGCCACGATCTGGCGCATGTTGGCCGCCGCATATTGCTTCTGGTACTCGAAGCGCTTTGCGAACAGCTCGTCGAGCTCGGCGTCGGTCTTGCCGCCCCCCTTCCCGCGATAATAGTCACGCAGCTTGACCTCGTCC
>DATLJJ010000233.1:0-6157 GCA_035538975.1 Sphingomonas sp.
CGGCAAGGCGGAGATCGCAACCAAGACCGCTGACGGCACGACCGATGGCGAGGGCCGGGTGATCGGCGACGCCGCGGCCGATTTCCGCAACTCGGCGGGCTATGTGCTGGCGGGACCCGAATATCTCACGGTGTTCGAAGGCACCACCGGCCGCGCGCTGAGCACGGTCAACTATACGCCGGGCCGCCACCCCGACACCCAGAACCCGACGAGCGCGCAGCTCAACGCGATCTGGGGCGACGGCTATGGCAACCGCGTCGATCGCTTCCTCGCCACCCCCGCCTTCCTCGACGGCAAGCACGCGAGCATCGTGATGGCGCGCGGCTATTACACGCGCTCGACGCTCGCCGCCTGGGACTTCGTCGACGGCAAGCTCCAGCCGCGCTGGCTGTTCGATTCGGCCGCGCAGGCGACGCCCGCCGACTGGATGGGCCAGGGCAACCACAACCTCTCGACCGGCGACGTCGACGGCGACGGGCGCGATGAGATCATCTACGGCTCGATGGCGATCGACGACAATGGCACCGGGCTGTGGAGCGCCAAGTCGGGCGGGCGGAAGCTGGGGCATGGCGACGCGATGCACCTGTCCGACCTGGACCCCTCGCACCCCGGGCTCGAGCGGTTCGGCGTGCACGAAGACTTCCGCGGGAATGGCGGGGTCGGCGCGTCGCTGCTCGATGCGGCCACGGGCGCTGTGCTGTGGACCATCGCCGGCGACCGCGACAACGGCCGCGGGGTGGCGGGCGACATCGACCCCCGCTGGCCGGGCGCCGAAAACTGGTCGTCGCGGCATACCGGACTGGCCGACGCCAAGGGCAATATCGTCGCCACGCCGAAGCCGGGACCGACCAACTTCCTCGCCTATTGGGACGGCGATCTGCAGCGCGAGTTCCTCGACAACATCACCATCTCCAAGTGGAACCCGGCGACCAACCGCGTCGACACGCTGCTGACGATGACCGGCACCGTCTCGGGCAACGGCACCAAGGCCACACCCGTGCTCTCGGGCGACATTCTGGGCGACTGGCGCGAGGAAGTGGTGATGGCTGCCGCCGATCAGCAGTCGTTGCGCATCTACGTCACGCCCTGGCCGACCCAATACCGGTTCCGCACGCTGACGGCGGATCATATCTACCGGTTGGGGCTCGCGTGGCAGAATGTCGCCTATAACCAGCCGCCGCACCTGGGCTTCGACCTGGCCAGCCGGCCGTCGGACTGACGACAGGTCGCCCCGCCGGTGCGTGCCGGCGGGGCGATTCTCCTATTTGGGCGCGCCTGCCTCTTCCTCTTCGGGCAGACGCCGTACCGGCGCGGCGTCGCGCTGGCGACGCTCGATCTCGGCGCCCGAGAGCTGGGGCATCGCGGCGGGCTCGGGATCGAGCCCCGTGCGGTCGCCGGGGCGCCCATCTGGCCCCAGCGTCAGCACGAGCTTGCGGCCGTTGGCGTCGATCGTCGCGCGACCGGGCTCGACTGCCGCGAGACGCAGCCCCGGCGCGATCTCCTCCCCTACGCGAAAGGCGCGCCGCGCCACGCCCTCCATGCTGATCTCCGCGGTGGACGGATTGCCCATGGCGATGCGGTGAAGCAGCAGCGTGCGCTCGTTGCCGATGATGGTGGGAGGCGGCGCCGCCATTTCCCGAGGCGCCGGCGGAGCCGAGACGGTACCGGCTCCCTCCGGCCGGTCGCCAAGCTGCCAAACGGCCAGCGCGGCGATCACGACGACGGCGCCTCCGGCGATCAGCACCAGGCGCCAATTCGTTCCCGCACCCTGACCTTGCGCCATCCTCGCTCTCCCGCCCTTTTTAGCCGAGCGAGGCTAGCGCCCGACCGCACCCAAGGCCAGCAGGCGCGACGTCAGCTTTGCGTCGCTCCGCTCAGGCTGCCGTGGGCGGCGTGGCGCTCGCTGAGCATCGTCGCACAAATCTGCCGTGTCGCCGCGCGGACGCGCTCCAGATGTTCGTCGACCACGCGCGCGCTCAGATCGTGCACCACCGCGTCGAAATGGACATGTTCGGCGAGCTTCATCCCGAAGACGGTCGAAAGGTAACGGCCGAACGTCTGACGCAGCGACACCCACTGCCCCTGCTCCTCCAGCCACGGCAGCGTGGTGGCGGACGAGCTGAACTGCATCAGCCGCTTGTCCGCGAGCGCCGGCTGCGCGCCGCCCTCGCGCAGGCCGCGAAGATCGAAGCCTGCGCCCAGTGCACGATCGACATAGCCCTTCACGATCGCCGGCGGCAGGCCGAACCAGATCGGATATACGAGGGTGACTATCGCTGCGGAGCTGAGCAGTTCGCGCTCGGCGAGCACGGCCGGCGGGAACGCCGCCTCACCCGACCATTCGGAGGCGGTGAGCAGCGGGTCGAAGCCGATCGCGTAAAGATCGCGCAGCTCTGCGGCCTGCCCGCACTCGCGCACTGTCTGGCAATAGGTCTCGGCCACCGAATGATTGAAGCTTCCGGCGACCGGATGTCCAAGCACCACCAGATGCCGGATCGGTTCGGGATGTGTATCGCCCATCGCCCGCGACCTCCATCTGCCGGGCCCAACGCCTGGATCGGATCGGGTATCCCTCTGGCCCTTCGCGGAATGCCGTGCGCCAGCCCGCATTGACTTTCCGGCAGCAACCGCTATGTGCGCGCCTTCGTTCGAGCGCTTGTCGCTCGTGCGTGCCGTCCGAGACAGCGAGTGGCCGGAATATGCCGGCCTTGATTTCTCGCCTAGACGGGGACTGATTTCATCGGCGCTTCCGGTATCCGGAGCGTCCGGGTCATGCCAGGGCTGGTCTCTGGCGCTGACGATCCTTCCCCTCGGACAATGTGTAACCGGAGCCTCTCGGGGCTCCAAAACGAGGAGACCGGCATGGATCGTTCCCAGAAGACCGACGCCGTTGCCGAGCTGAACCGCACCTTCAACGAGGTCGCCGTGGTGGTCGTCACCCGCAACCTCGGGATGACCGTCAAGCAGTCGACGGACCTCCGCAACAAGATGCGCGAAGCCGGTGCGAGCTACAAGGTCAGCAAGAACCGCCTTGCCAAGATTGCCGCCGAGGGCACCGATTATTCGGTGATCGCGGACCTGCTGACGGGTCCGACGGCGCTTGCCACCTCCGCCGATCCCGTGGCTGCGGCCAAGATCGCGGTGGAATTCGCCAAGACGAACGACAAGCTCGAGATCGTCGGCGGCGCGATGGGCAAGCAGCTGCTCGACGCGAACGGCGTCAAGGCACTCGCCTCGCTGCCGTCGCTGGACGAACTGCGTGGCAAGCTCGTGGGCCTCATCGCCGCTCCGGCGACCAAGCTCGCGACCGTCACCCAGGCTCCGGCCGCGCAGCTCGCGCGCGTCTTCGGCGCCTATGCGGCCAAGGACGCCGCGTAAGCGGTACTTGCAAGACTATTTACCCGAAACATCTGATTTGATTGGAGTATATCATGGCTGACCTTAACGCTCTTGTTGACCAGCTCTCCGAGCTGACCGTTCTCGAAGCCGCCGAGCTCTCGAAGCTCCTCGAAGAGAAGTGGGGCGTCTCGGCCGCCGCTGCTGTTGCGGTTGCTGCTCCGGGTGCCGGCGGCGGTGCCGCTGCTCCGGCCGCGGAAGAGAAGACCGAGTTCGACGTGATCCTCACCGGCGACGGTGGCAAGAAGATCAACGTCATCAAGGAAGTCCGCGCGATCACCAACCTCGGCCTGACCGAGGCGAAGGCTCTCGTCGAGGGCGCGCCGAAGGCCGTCAAGGAAGGCGTGTCGAAGGACGAGGCCGAGAAGATCAAGAAGCAGCTCGAGGAAGCCGGCGCGACCGTCGAGGTCAAGTAAGCTTCTTCTGCTTCCTGAGCAGAGAACGAAAGGGCGGTCCCTCGGGGCCGCCCTTTTTCGTGGAGCCGTTACTGCGTGCCGCCGGCGCGGATCGTCCAGGCCTGCTCGCCGCAGCCGGGGCAATTGGCGGGCACGCGCGTGAAATCGTTGGTGATGCCGAAGGCTTCGGTTAGCGGCTTTACCTGCCGTGGCGCGACGTCGAGTTCGGAGGCGATGCAGGCATCGCAGAGCGCCTCGGGGCTGCGGGCTTCGAGAAGGTCAGCAATCTGTTTGGCTAGCATGGCGCAAATCTAGAAAGCCACTTCAAGCCACTCAATAATCCGGATTAATCTTCAACCTTGCGCATTTTTCATGCGGCCACCGGCGCCGACCGGGGCACGTAGCGCGTGGCCGCGAGCGGCGCGGCGGGGGCACGGTCGAGCCAGATCGGGCCCAGCTTGGCCCCCTGCCCTGCAGTACCCACCATGAAGTCCGCGCCGAAGCGGCGGATGCTGAGTCCGCCGCGCCAGCGCAGATCGACCATCACCAGCGGCACGAACATCGGCCGGCCGCTGACCTGGACGACATGGATATGCTCGCGCCGCACCCGTAGCCGCACCGGCATGCGCCCGCCGGCACCGGCCGGCAGATCGAAAGGCTCTCCGGCGGCCTCGACCATCGGATTGGCATGGAAGACGGTGATCTGGCGATCCTGATCGGGATTGGCGCTGATCAGCGCGAGCGAGGGACGCACCGCCTCGGCTGCCGAGGAATGGCGATTGCCTATCAGCAGCTCGAGGTCGATCAGCACTTCCTGGTCGCCAAGCTCGATGCGCGCGGGGCGCAGCACGATCTCGAAGGGATCGGAAGCCGCGGCAGCAGGCGCGACGGGAGCGACCGGCGCAGCTGCGGGCCGCGGCGGAACGGCGGGGCGCGGCGGCACCGGATCGGGACGCGGCCCCAGCCCGGGTGGCGTGGCGGGCACGCGCGGCTGGGGGATCGGCTCCGGCTCGACTGCCGGCTCGACCTCCTCCTCGAACGCCCCGCGTCCGCGGCGGCGCAGGGCCCAGATGCCCGCGAGGACGATCGCCATGCCGGCTGCACCGCCCAGCGCCCATAGCCAGCCGGGCGTGCCCGAAGGCGCTTCGACGACCGGAACGGGACTCGGCTGGGCCTCGGGTATCGTAACGGGCTGCGCGACGATCGGCTGACCGGTCGCCTGCCCGGGCGGCGCCGCCTCGGGCGCGGTGGCCGCGGGAGCCGGGGCCGGGGCCGCAGTTCGGGCCGCAGGCTGGGCCTGGCGCGCTGACGGGGCCGGTGCGCGCGCGGTCGGCGGCGGGGGCGCCTGTGTTGCTACCGGAGCCGGCGTGGGCACGGGCGCCGGAGCGGGCGCAGGATTGCCGCCGATCGAGTAACGCTCTGGCACCACATTGGGCAGGTACATGACGTTCGGGGGAGGCGAACGCGTCGGTGCGGGCGCAGGCGTCGGCGCCGGCGCAGGTGCGGGCGCCGTCGGCTGGGACTGCTGCGCGTACACGGCCGGCGCGGCGAACGCGGCCAAGGCTGCCGCGGCGCAGCTCGTCAGCCGGCCGATGCGATAGTTGCGATACTCCACGCTCCGACCTCTAGCCGGTCCAACCTGA
This sequence comes from Sphingomonas sp., assembly GCA_035538975.1. Classification (GTDB taxonomy): domain Bacteria; phylum Pseudomonadota; class Alphaproteobacteria; order Sphingomonadales; family Sphingomonadaceae; genus Sphingomonas. The sequence continues at coordinate 5,435 of DATLJJ010000233.1, forward strand.
ATTGCAGATTGCATGCACCGCGTATTAGCCCCGGTTCGGCGCGCATACCATCCTCCGGATCAGGGCACCGTCACGCGCTGGAAGGGAACATTCGCCAGTTCGGGCAATGCCTTGAGCTGCGGCTCGACCGTCTTGAGGTCACCCACGGCGACAAGCGTCAGCCGCTCGAGGGGATAGCCTGCCTTCGCCGACGCCATCATCGCCTCGGGCGTGACCGCCATTACTGCGGGCACGTAGCGATCGGTCCAGTCGGCCGGCAGGCCCAGCATGTCGCGCGTCGCGAGCGTGTTCACCAGCGCAGGCGAGGTCGAGTTCTGGATCGCGAACACGCCCGCCAGATAGGTGCGGATGCCCTTGGACTCCTCGGCCGGCGCGGGCTCGGACTGCATCCGGCGGACTTCCTTGAAGACCTCCTTGAGTGCGTCGCCGGTGACGTTGGTGGTCACGTCCGCGTCGAAGGTCCAGAGCGCCTCCTCGGGATTGAACGCGATGCCGGAGCCGGGCGAATAGGTATAGCCTTTGTCCTCGCGGATGTTGCTCGTGATGCGCGAACTGAAGGCCCCGCCGAGCAGCGCATTGGTGACGCGCTGGGGGATGTCGGCATCGGTGCCCGCGCGCGAGGCGTCGAAGGCGACGCGGAGCGTGGTCTGCGGCGCGCCGGGGCGATCGACCAGCACCACCTTGGGTCCGGGCGCATGCGGGCTGGTGAGCTTGAGCGGCTCA
>DATLJJ010000234.1:0-10556 GCA_035538975.1 Sphingomonas sp.
CCGGCGAAGCCGCGCAGACGATCCGCGTGGACCTGGGCAAGCTCGACCTGCTGCTCAATCTGGTCGGCGAGCTGGTGATCCGCAACTCGATCCTGGCCGACCGGCTCTCGCCGGCCGATCGCCAGCGCGTCGAGCTTCCCGAGCTGGCGCGCCTCACGCGCCAGATCCAGGACAACGTCATGTCGCTGCGCGCGCAGCCGATCAAGCAGGCGTTCAGCCGCGTGCCGCGCATGCTGCGCGACCTCTCGGTCGAGACCGGCAAGACGATCAACCTCGAGACCGCCGGCGAGACCACCGAGATCGACAAGGGCGTGATCGAGAAGATCGGCGATCCGCTGACGCACATGATCCGCAACGCCGCGGACCATGGACTGGAGAGCGCCGAGGAGCGTATCGCCGCGGGCAAGGACCCGGCGGGCACCATCAAGCTCTCCGCCGAGCAGCGCGGCGCACGCATCTTCGTGCGGGTGCAGGACAATGGCCGCGGCATCAACCGCGAGAAGGTCCGCGCCAAGGCAGTCGAGAAGGGCATCATCTCGGCCGACGCGCAGCTCAGCAACGAGGAGATCGACCAGCTCATCTGCGCGCCGGGCTTCTCGACCGCGGACACCATCTCGAACATCTCGGGCCGCGGCGTCGGAATGGACGTGGTGCGCTCGAACGTCGAGGCCCTCGGCGGCCGCGTCGAGATCCATTCGGTGCCGGGCGAAGGCACGACCTTCACGATGATCCTGCCGCTCACGCTGGCGATCCTCGACGGCATGATCGTGCGCCTCGCCGGCCAGCGCTTCGTGCTGCCGCTCGCGCATGTGCTCGAAACCGTCCAGCCCGAGCCGGGCCAGGTCAAGCGCACCTCGCCCGACAGCGAAGTGATCGACATGCGCGGCGACTATGTGCCGGTGAAGCGTGCGACCGAGATCTTCGGCCTCAACGACGATCGCCCGGTCGAGGATTCGCTGGTCGTGATCGTCGAGAGCGAAGCGCACGGCAAGATCGGCCTGGTTGTCGACACGATCGACGATCGCCGCGAGGTGGTCATCAAGAGCCTCGACCAGAATCTCCATCCGATCCGCGGGCTCGGCGGCGCCACCATTCTCGGCGACGGCTCGATCGCGCTGATCCTCGATATCGAGGCGCTCGTCGCCTCCCCCTCCCCCCGCTTTACCCCCAAAGGACTCGCAGCATGACCTCGACCGAAACCGCCGCGGCGAACGACACCGACCGCAAGATCGTCACCTTCTCCCTCGCGCAGCAGACCTTCGGGATCGACATGCGCGCGCTGATCGAGATCCGCGAATGGGAAGAGCCCACCCCGCTCCCCAACGTTCCGAGCTTCATCAAGGGCGTGACCAACCTGCGCGGCAACGTGATCCCGGTCGTCGGCCTCGCCGAGCGGCTGGGCTGGGAGCCGAGCGCGATCCATGCCCGCTCGTGCATCCTGGTCGTCAACATCCTCGGCAAGCAGGCCGGCTTCCTCGTCGACGAAGTCAATGACATCGTCGCGATCGGCGAGACCGAGATCCAGCCGGCGCCCGAGGTCGAGACGCTCGAGGCGAGCGTGATCGCGGGGCTGGTGCGCATCACCACGCGCGCCAAGGACGGTACCCGGGACGAGAACGGCACGATGGTGCTGCTGCTCGACCTCGACGCACTGAGCCTCACCAAGCACCTGGACCAGGCAGCGTGAGCCCGGCCGGGGGCGCCGCGGCGCTCGCCGGCGGTGGCAGCGGCACCTTCACGACGGCGCACAATGCGGAGCTAACGCCCCGCGACTTCGCCGCCATCGCCGCGATCATGCACGCGGATGCGCGCATCGAACTGAGCGAGGCCAAGACCACGCTCGTCCAGTCGCGCCTTGCGCGCCGGCTGCGCGAGCACGGCCTCTCCCGGTTCAGCGACTATGTCGCGCTGATCCAGAGCGATGCGGCGGAACGCCATGCGATGGTGGTGGCGCTGACCACCAACCACACGCACTTCTTCCGCGAGCCGCACCATTTCGACCATTTCCGCGAGACGGTGCTGCCGGTGCTCAAGCGCAAGCAGGGGCCGGTGCGCATCTGGTCGGCGGGCTGCTCTTCGGGCGAGGAAGTCTATACGATCGCCATGTGCCTGCTGGGGCCGGACCGCAGCTCGTCCGCGTGGTTGCGCAGCGCCGACGTCAAGCTGCTCGCGACCGACATCGCGCCGCATGTCGTGGAATCGGTACGCCGCGGCACCTATGCCGAGAATGTCGCTGCCGGCGTTCCCGAGCCGTATCGCAGCGCCTGGATGCGCCCCGCGCCCGGCGGCTTCGTGATGGCCGATGAGGCGCGCCAGCTCGTCACCGCGCGCGTGCTCAACCTGTTCGAGCCCTGGCCGCTCAAGGCCGCGTACGACGTGATCTTCTGCCGCAACGTGATGATCTATTTCGGCGATCCGGCGAAGGAAGAGCTCGAGCAGCGCTTCGTGGACCAGCTCGCGCCCGGCGCGCACCTCTACATCGGCCATTCCGAGCGGCTGATCGGCCCCGCGGCGGCGCGGATGCGCGCGTGCGGCCATACCATCTACCAGAAGCCGGAGGGCCGCGCATGAAGCCGGTACGCACCCTTGTGGTGGACGACAGCCCGTCGATGCGCGCGACGCTCAAGCGCATGCTCGCCGCCGATCCGGAGATCGAGGTCGTGGGCATGGCGCCCGAGCCGTACACGGCACGGGAGATGATCAAGACGCTCAACCCCGACGTCCTGACGCTCGACGTCGAGATGCCGGGGATGGACGGGCTATCCTTCCTCGAGCGGATCATGCGCCTTCGGCCCATGCCGGTGGTGATGTGCTCGACGCTCACTGCCCGCGGCGCCGAAGTGACGATCGAGGCGCTGCGCCTCGGCGCGGTCGATTATGTCACCAAGCCCAGCGGCACGCCCGAGGATATCGAGCGCGACGCCGATCTCCTGTGCCAGAAGGTCAAGGCCGCCGCCCGCTCGGCGGTGCGTCCGGTGTCGCAGCCGATCGCCGTGCAGCCGAGCGTCCAGGGGGGCGCCAAGGGCAAGCTGATCGCGATCGGATCGTCGACCGGCGGCGTAGAGGCGCTCTTCTCGGTGCTGCCGGCGCTGCCCGCGGACTGCCCGCCCGTGCTGATCGTCCAGCACATGCCGGCGGCCTTCACGACGAGCTTCGCCGCGCGGCTCGACAAAGAATGTCGCGTTCGCGTCGTAGAAGCTGCCGACGGAATGCCGGTCGTGCCGGGAACCGTCTATATTGCTCCTGGGGGGGAGACGCACATGGAACTCTCCGGCGGGGTCGGCGGGCGCATCAAACTGCGCCGCGGCGATCCGGTCGGCGGTCATCGTCCATCGGTGGATGTACTGTTCCGCTCGGTCGCTCCTCTGGGCGCCGCTGCGGTCGGCGCGATCCTCACCGGGATGGGCGCGGACGGCGCGGAGGGCCTGCTGGCGATGCGTCGGGCAGGTGCCCGCACGTTCGGTCAGAGCCGCGAGACCTGTGTCGTCTGGGGAATGCCGCGCGCGGCCCAGTCGCTGGGCGCGGTCGAAAAGGAAGTTGGTTTGTCTGGCATGCCGGAGGCGATCCTGCGCGCATGCCGTGAGAATGTTGGGAGCGTCTGAATGCCTGCTGCTGCAGCGATCAAGGTGATGGTCGTCGACGACCAGACCAGTATGCGCGCGATGATCCGTCGCGCATTGCAGGATCTGGGCTTCAAGGACGTACGCGACAAGGCGAGCGCGCCGGAAGCGCTCGCCGCGATCAAGACCGATCGCGTCCATCTGGTCATCTCCGACTTCAACATGCCCGAGATGGACGGGCTCCAGTTCCTGGAGGCGGTCCGTAACGATCCGGTGATCGGCAAGACCGTGTTCATCATGCTTACCGGTTCGGCCGACAAGGAGATCGTCCAGAAGGCGGCTGCGCTCGGGGTCAACAACTATGTGGTCAAGCCCTTCGCGCCCGCGGCGCTGAAGGAGAAGATCGAGCGCGTGTTCGGCGAGCTGACCTGATGCGCCGGGTGTCGATCGTCCAGGGTGAGAATGCGATCGTCGCCGAGCCGCACGTCATTATCTCGACGCTGCTCGGGAGCTGCGTCGCCGCGTGCCTGTACGATCCCGTCGCCAGGGTTGGGGGCATGAACCACTTCCTCCTCGGCGAGCCGGGCGCGGACCACCGCGTCTCGCCCGGCGACATGCAGCGCTATGGCGTCCACGCGATGGAGCTGCTGATCAACGGGATGATGGCCCGCGGTGCGGCGCGCACGCGGCTGCGCGCGCACCTCTATGGCGGCGCGAACATCGTCTCGGGCCTCGGATCGATCGGCTCGTCCAACGCAGCCTTCGCGCGGCGCTTCATGCAGACCGAAGGGATCGAGGTCGCGCACAGCGATCTTGGTGGCTCTTCCGCGCGCAAGGTGGAGTTCCTGCCGCACGAGGGCCGCAGCCGCTGCACCCGTGTGGCCGACCGCGTTCCCGAACGTCCCCCCGTTCCCCTTCCGCAGCCGGTCGTCGGCGGCGAACTGGAGCTGTTCTGATGTCGTGCGTTTCCCTGGCCGCGAGCAACGGCGGCACCGATCCCTATTCGGATGCGCTCCACCGCGTGATCGCGGGCGAGCTGCGCGAGATGCGCGACACGCTGGAAAGGCTGGCCGAGGTGCTGGTCGGCGACGAGCATTTCGCACGCGCCTATCTCGAGCAGCTGCAGTCGTTCGACTATCTGATCCAGCACGCCGACGAGTGCGTGAACCTGCTCGAGCGCATCGCCGGCGGGCAGGATTCGCTCACCGCGATCAGCCACGTCCGCCTCGGCGTGGTCCAGGACCGGCTGCGCGCCGCGCTTCAGGCGAACTGAGATGGTGGCTCCCCGCTCCAACGATCGCCCGATCATCATCAAGCGCGTCAAAAAGATCGCCGCCGGCCATCACGGGGGTGCGTGGAAGGTCGCCTATGCCGACTTCGTGACGGCGATGATGGCCTTCTTCATGCTGCTCTGGCTGATCGCCAATCCGGACAAGGAGCGGCTGCGCGGCCTCGCCCAGTATTTCTCGCCCAGCCAGGCGGATTCGGCACCCTCCACCCCCGTGCAGGGATCGTCCGAGGGCGCGGGCGGCGTGAGCCGCAATTCCTCGACGGATACCACCCGCGCGCAGGGCGTGCCGACCAGCGCGGCCGCCACCGTCGGCGCGCAGCGCGGCGGCACCGCCGACATCCCCGATGCCTCGATGCGCGTGATCGCCGCCGAGCTTCAGATCGCACTCGATTCGATTCCGCAGGACCGCGCCGAGAAGCGCAACGTCGACGTCCAGCCCTCGCGCGACGGGCTTCGGATCACGCTGATGGACACCGACAAGCAGTCGATGTTCCGGCCCAACACGGCCGAGCTCAATCCCTATGCCCGCGCGATGCTCGCGCAGGTGGCGGGCAAGCTCGTCAAGTCGGGCGCGCAGATCGCAATCGAGGGACATACCGACGGCACGGGCGGGCAGAGCGACGCCAACTGGCGCCTCTCGGGCGAGCGCGCGCTCGCGGCACGCAGCGCGATGATCGCCTCGGGCCTCACCCCCGATCGCTTCGCCGAGATCGTGGCGATGGGCGCCACCAAGCCGGTCTATCCCGATCAGCCCGACCGCCCCGAGAACCGCCGCATCACGATCGTGCTCAAGTCGGAAGCCTCGGCGCTTCCCAGCGACACCAGCTTCAAGTTCTGAAGGACCCGGCGATGAAGAAAGCGCTTTTTCTGCTGGCGGTGGTGCTCGCGGGCCTCGGGCTCGGCGGGGGCGCGGCCTTCGCCACGGTGCTGCTGCTGGGCCCGCGGGGCGCGTCCGCGTCCTCGGCGCCCGACGCGGCCACCAGCTTCGTCGACGGCGGCAAGGTGCTCGCCCCGCTGGTCTTCGCCGACGGGCGGCTGTCGGGCTATGTCGAGTTCCAGGTCCAGCTTCAGGTGCCCGACGACAAGGCCGAATACGTCACCGCGCGCCTCCCGCTGTTGCTGCACGCGATCAACATGCGCACCTTCCGCACGCCGATGGCGGCCGGCCCCGATGGGCTGCTTCCGAACCTCGAGGCATTCCGCAAGGTGGTCCTCGATGCTGCGCCCGAGGCGTTCGGCGCGGGCGTGGTGCGCAAGGTCGCAGTGACCAAGGCGACGCCCGCTTGAGCCGGACTGCGGCGATTACTGAGCGGACGCGTCCTGGAAATCATGCTCCTGTAGCAACAGGGGCGATAGTATACGTAAGGGGGTAGATCGCGTGCGCTTGACCGAAGCCGGGACGACCACGGACCAGGGCCTGCCGCTCGACCGGCCCGAACGAATTGTCACCACGCTGCTGGTGGGCAAGCTGCTGTGCGTGCACACCGGCGAGCGGCTGTGCCGGATCCGCAACATCTCGACCAAGGGCATGGCGGTAGAGACCGAGCGCCCGCCGAGCTACGGGGCGTGGGTGACGGTCGAGCTGCGCAGCGGCGAGCGGCTTCAGGGCACCGTGGTGTGGAGCAGCAGCGGCCGCGCCGGCGTCGAGTTCGCCGAAGCCGTCGATGTCGAACGGATCCTCGCCGAGGCCAAGGCCAACCAGAGCGCGCGCGTGCGCAGCGTCGTCCGCGCAGCCCGCACTCCGCGCGCGCCGCGCTTCGAGGTCCAGTGCCCCGCGCGGGTCATCAACTTCGGTCAGTCGATCGACGTGGTGGTCGAGAATCTCTCGCAGAGCGGCGCCAAGGTGCGCGTGCCGCAGGGTCTGGAGCTCGACACCCAGGTGGTGGTCTCGATCGCCAGCCTTGGCGCCCGACGCGCCGCCGTGCGCTGGAGCCGCGACGACACGGCGGGCCTCTCGTTCATCGAGATCATCCCCTACAACGACCTCGCCTCCTGGCTGGGGCATCTGGGGACCAGCAACTAGCGAAGCCCAGCGCTCAGCCCCTCCCCTTCAGGGGATGGGTAGGGGGCCGGCTGGCGGTCGCCGCTTGAACAAGCCGGGCACTGGATCATCCGTGCGGTCCCGGCGCGCCCAAAAGAATGCGCGCGCCGTCGTGGAAGTGGTCCGATGGAGGAGCCTTCAATCCGAATTGACGCAGCACGCGCCTTCCCGGCTCCACTTCGAGCCTGAAGTTTCCGCTTTCCAGCAGGCCGGCGATCCATTCGAGGAAGCTGCCAAGCGAGGGCGCAAGCACGGCCTTCACGTCCTCGTCGCGACCATAGAGGATGATCTGGCCGCGCCGGCCGGCCGGCCATGGATCGAAGTCCAGGCCGATGTGATTGCCTGACCCGTCATGCGTCAGCGGTATCCAGCGCGGATTGATGTATGCCGGGTCGACCGCGCCCTCCGGCCAACCCGCCCCCTGAATTTCGTAGCGATTGCCGCCGAAGCCGGCGAGCACCTCGTTCCATGCTGTCCACTCGGATTCCGCGCCGCGCAGCGACAGCAGCGGAAGGCCATAGATATGGCCGTGACGGTCGTCCTCTTCGCCGTCGTGCCATCGGTAGAGCTGACGATAGGCGCGCGGCATCTTGAGCCCGATCCGGCGCTCGAATGCGTCCAGCGCCGCGTCCGCGGCGGGCGGATTGAACTTGTACCGGTCTGGAAGATGCGCCGCATACCAGGTGTCGAGGCGCGCGAGTACCGGCGCGATGTCTTCTTCCAGCATCGGCTTGGGCTCGCCCAATCGTCGTTTGGGCGAGCCAGGTCCGGTCATGGCGGCTTTCTTCCCTTGCCGCCCGGAACAGGCGCCGGGGAGCAGCCCTGCCAGCGCCACCGTCCCGAGCATGGAGCCGCCGATCAGCAGATTGCGCCTCGTTTGATCCATCGCGGACATTCAGTGGCAGGCATTCGCTAACATCGGCCTTCCGCCGTGCTTGCAAAATAGGATTTCGCTTGCTCAACTCTGCGCGTCGGCAGCCGCCGGCCGCTCTTTGACATGTCGCGCCACCGCAGGATTTCAGCGCAATAAAATTACGAGATGCGGCACATTCCGCGTAAACTCGTCAACTTCGGGCGTGCTACCCGGTGGCGAAACTCTTCACCAGCGAGCCCGCGACCAGCGCCCAGCCGTCGACCAGCACGAAGAAGATGATCTTCATCGGCAGCGATATCGTGGGTGGCGGCAGCATCATCATGCCCATCGCCATCAGCACCGCGGCCACCGCCAGGTCGATCACCAGGAAGGGCAGCAGCAGCAGGAAGCCGATCTCGAAGGCGCGGCGCAGTTCGGAGATCATGAAGGCGGGCGCCAGCGTCGCCAGCGGAGTCTTGTCGCGGCTCTCGATCTGCTTGCCCGCCAGATCGGCGAACATCTTGAGGTCGCTCTCCCGCACCTGGCTCAGCATGAACTTGCGAAAGGGCTCGGCGGTCTTCTCGAACGCCACCTGCTCGGTGATCGCGCCCTTGGTATAGGGATCGACGCCCTCGCTCCACGCCTTTTCGAAGGTCGGCGCCATCACGAAGAAGGACAGGAACAGCGCCAGGCTGATGATCACCGGGTTGGGCGGCACGCCGGGCGCGCCGATGCCGGTGCGCAGCAGCGAGAGCGCGACCACCATCCGCGTGAAGCTGGTGACCGTCATCAGCAGCCCCGGCGCGAGGCTGAGCACGGTCAGCATCAGCACGAGCTGGATCGCGCGGCCCGAAAGCGCGCCGCCACCGGCTCCACCAAGGTTGATGGTCGTGCCGCCGGCCGCCGCCTGCGCGTGCGCCGCCACCGGCAGCAGCACGAGCGCAGCGGCGACGGCCAGAGCCGCCGATTTCAGTTTAGCCATTGAGCGCCTCGCGCACCGCGGCGCGGTTCCACCGGGCGGTGTCGCGCGGGCGGCGCGTGCTCTTGCGCGGCGCGGCCTTGGGGAGTTCGTCGTTAGCGGGCGCGGGAGTCTTGATGACCGGCCGGGAGACGGGCTTCGCAGCCTCCGGCGCGGGCGCGGGTGCAGGCACGGGAGCCGGTTCGGCTTCCGCCCCGGCCCTGGCAGCAGCGAACTTCGCCTGCGCGGCCTGGAGCGTGCGCGGCAGCTCGACGAGCTTGCCGAAAGCCGATTTGAGCGTCGCCAGATCGGCTTCCACACTCGCGGCGGGCATAATCTGCTCGACGACCGGCGCTTCCACCGGCTTGGGCGGCGCCTGGATTCCGGTCTCGAGCACGGCATGGCCGTCGGGACCGATCAGCACCAGATGCTCGCAGCCGTCGCGGCGGATCAGCGCGACCGAACGCTTGGCATCGACCGAGAGCCGCTCGACCAGCTCGACGCGCTTGCGCCCCGTGCCCGCAACGCGGCCCGGCAGCTTGATGTCGTAGCGGCGCACCACCCAGAGCGCGCCCGCGAGCATGCCCAGGACGAGGCCGAGCGCACCGAGCGTGCGCAGCATCGAGAGGATATCCATCAGTGGCGCTGCTTCTTCACGAGTTCGGAGATTTCGAGCGACATCACTTCGCCGTCGACGAGGATGCGCCCCTTGGCGACGAGTTCGCCGTTCACATAGACGAGGCTCGGATCGTCCTGCCCGCAGTCGAGCGGGATCATCGCGCCGCGGCTCATCTGCAGGATCTGCCGGATCGGCACTTCGGCCGAGCCGAGGACGATCGACATCTCGATTGTGATACCTTCGAGTACGGACATGCGTCTCCCTTTCACAGGAGACTTATAGGAACCTTTTTTCCGCCCCCGGCGCCGCATGCGGCAAAAATTGCCTACAATGATCGTGTCGGCCGGTTTTCGGCCTTCCGGGAGCCCTCATGGACCTCAAGACTTCACTCAATGTCTCGGCTTCGGGCCTGCGCGCCCAGAGCTTGCGCATGCGCGTGATCGCCGAGAACCTCGCGAACCAGGACTCGGTCGCGACCACGCCGGGCGGCAATCCCTATCGCCGCAAGGTCGCCAGCTTCTCGGCCGAGATGGACCGCGCGACGGGCGCCACGGGCGTCAAGATCAACAACATCCAGACCGACAAGTCGGATTTCACACGCGTCTACCAGCCGGGTCATCCGGCCGCCGACGCCGAAGGCTATGTGCTCAAGCCCAACGTCAACAGCCTCGTCGAGACTGCCGACATGAAGGCCGCACAGCGCAGCTATGAAGCCAATCTCAATGCCATCGAGGCCGCCAAGAGCCTGACGATGCGCACGATCGACCTGCTGAAATAAGGGAAGCACTCATGTCCATCGGAGCACTTGATGCGACGGCCGCCTATGGCCGGGTCGCAGGGATCGGCGGCGCGTCCGCCAAGCCGGTTTCGAAGACCGGGGAATCGGGCGGCTTCGGCGCGATGGTCGAGGACCTCGTCGTCGGCACCGCCGATCAGATGCGCGCGGCGGAAAAGGCCTCGGCCATGCAGGTTGCCGGCAAGGGCGACCTGATCGACGTCGTCACTGCGATCGGTGCCGCCGAGACCGCGCTCGACACGATGGTGGCGGTGCGCGACCGCGTGGTCGGCGCCTACACCGACATCATGCGCATGCAGATCTGACGCATGTCGCCCAGTGTCGTCGTCGGGCTCGCCGAGGCTGCGCTGATGCTCGTGCTCACGGTCGCGGGTCCGCTGCTGCTGACTTCGCTGATCGTGGGTGCGGTCATCGGCCTGTTCCAGGCGCTGACGCAGA
>DATLJJ010000235.1:0-2303 GCA_035538975.1 Sphingomonas sp.
AGCCCGAAGTGCACGGCATCGCCGCCGACATGCGACGGGTGGCCGATTCCTATCCCGGTCGCGTGCTGGTGGGGGAGATCTACCTGCCGGTCGAGCGGCTGATGCACTATTACGGCCGTGGCGAGGCCGGGGTGCACCTGCCTTTCAATTTCCAGCTGATCGAGGCGCCGTGGGACGCGCGCCACCTCGCGCAGCTGATCGCCGATTACGAGGCGGCGCTGCCCGCAGGAGGCTGGCCCAACTGGGTGCTCGGCAATCACGATCGCCCCCGCGCCGCGACGCGCTTCGGCGGACGTCAGGCGCGAGTCGCGGCGATGCTGCTGCTCACGCTGCGCGGCACGCCGACGATCTATTACGGCGACGAGATCGGCCTCGAGGATGTCGCGATCCCCGCCCGTCAGGTGCAGGACCCGCGCGAGCTTCGCGAGCCCGGGCTCGGCCTCGGCCGCGATCCGGTGCGTACGCCGATGGCGTGGGACGCGAGCGCGAACGCGGGGTTCACGAGCGGCGCGCCATGGCTGCCGCTCCATCAGGACTGGGCGGACCGCAACGTCGCCGCCCAGCGCGACAAGCCGGGATCGATGTGGCGGCTCTACCGCGACCTGCTCGCGCTCCGCCGCGCCCGCCCGGCGCTGTCGGTGGGCGACTGGCTTCCCGTCGAATGTTCGGACGCGCTGCTCGCCTATGAGCGCCGCTGCGGCGCGGAGCGGATGCTCGTCGTGCTCAACCTCACCGATCGCCCCCAGTCCTTCGCCATTCCCGAATGGGCGGAGGGGCTGTCGGTGCTCCTCGCCGCGCAGGGCGGCGGCGACCCCGCCATTCTCGGACCCGATGAAGGCCTGATCCTCGGATGAAGATTGCAATGCTGGCGCCGATCGCGTGGCGCACGCCCCCGCGCCACTACGGCCCTTGGGAACTGGTGACGAGCCTGCTCACCGAAGCCCTGGTCGCGCGCGGGATCGACGTGACGCTCTTCGCCACGCAGGATTCGATCACCGCGGGCACGCTCGCCGGGGTGGTGCCGCGCGGTTACGAGGAAGACGGCGCGATCGATGCCAAGGTGTGGGAGTACCGCCACCTGGCGCACGTCTTCGAACGCGCGCACGCGTTCGACCTGATCCACAACCAGGCCGATTTCCCTGCGCACGCCTTCGCCAATCTGGTCACGACGCCGATGGTGACGACGATCCACGGCTTCTCTTCGGACCGCATCCTGCCGATGTACGCGCCGTACCAGGACCGCGTGCACTATGTCGCGATCTCGGACGCCGACCGTCACCCGAGCCTGAACTATGCCGCCACGATTCATCACGGCATCCGGATCGACGAATTCGCCTTCGACCCCGCAGGGGGCGAGGACCTGCTGTTCTTCGGACGCATGCATCCCCACAAGGGCGCCGCCGAGGCGATCCAGGTAGCCCGCGCCACCGGCCGCGGCCTCGACCTCTACGGTATCATTCAGGACCAGGGCTATTTTGACCGCGAAGTCGCTCCCCACGTCGACGGCAAGCAGATCCGCTACCACGGCCCGGTCGGCGGCGAGGCGCGGGTGAAGGCATTGGGCGGCGCCGCGGCGCTGCTCCACCTGATCAGCTTCGACGAGCCCTTCGGCCTTTCGGTGATCGAGGCGATGGCCTGCGGCACGCCGGTGATCGCGATCAACCGCGGCAGCATGCCCGAGCTCATCGACCACGGCCGCACGGGTTTCCTCGTCAATTCGGTGGGCGAGGCGATCACCGCGCTGGCGCAGATCGAGACGATCGAACGCGCCGAATGCCGTCGCGCAGTGGAGGCGCGCTTCACCGTCGAGGCGATGGCGGACAAATACATCCGCCTCTATGAGCGGATATTGCGCAGTGCCTAGCGCGCAGGCCCCCAGCGGTACCCCGGCGAAGGCCGGGGCCCAGTATCGAGCCGCTTGGATGCGTAGGAGACCCTCTCGAAGGACATCGCAGCTGGGCCCCGGCCTTCGCCGGGGTACTCAACGTCGATCACTCCCAAAGGCCGGACGATAGGCGTAGAGCCCCGGGGTGCCGCCGGTCATCACGAACAGCACGTCGCCGGTGAGGCGCCCCTCGGCGAGCGCCGCCAGCACCCCCGCGAACGCCTTGCCGCTATAGACCGGATCGATCAGCAGCCCTTCGCGGCGCGCCATCAGCCGCACCGCGGCGAGCATCGCCTTGGTCGGGATGCCATAGGCCTCGCCGCGCTGCGAACCGTCGATCCGGATCGCATCGGGCTCCAGCGCCGCGCCGCCGAGCAGCGCCAGCGTCGCGTTGGCGAGCGCCAGCGTGCCGCGCTCC
>DATLJJ010000236.1:0-2377 GCA_035538975.1 Sphingomonas sp.
CACGGCTGCGCACCCGTGCCTCGGCCGCCGCTACTGACGCGCGAGCGGCGCGAACGCGGGTCTGGAGCCGCTCGACGTCACTCTTCGACACTGCCTCGACCGAGACCAGCCGCTCGGCACGGCCGAGATCGGACTGGGCCAGCGCGAGCTCGCTCTGTGCGCTGGCGAGGCCCGCCCGCGCTTCGGCGAGCGCCGCGGTGAAGGGACGCGCGTCGATCGTGAAGAGCAGCTGGCCCTTCTGCACGGTGGCGCCGTCGGTGAAGTGGACGCCGACGATCGCACCCGAGACGCGCGGACGCACCTCGACCGAACGGCTCGCCTCGAAACGACCGACATAGTCGTCCCATTCATTGACTTCGCGGACAAGCGGCGTGGCGGCGGTGACGGTCGGGGGGGGCGGCGCGGCGGGCGCAGGCGCATCCTTGTTGGCGAGGGTGAGCCCACCGCCAATGAGCGCCACGGGAAGCAGCAGCAGCCCGCCGCGCTGCCAGAGCGGCATGCGCTGGAAGCGCGCGACCGCTCCCGTCTCGGGCTCGATTTTGGTGATCATGTTCATCGATTGGTCCCCTGGTTGAGCGCTGCCCGCCCGCGGCTGATGCTTGCGAGCAGCGTTTCATATTGGTCAGGCGTGAAACCTGCTTCGTGGAAGGCGCGAATTTCGTGGCGCGGCAGCGCGTAGCCGCGGTGCCAGGCGAGTACCGCGACGCGGCGCAGCGCCTCGAGCCGTGCATCGGCGAGTTTCGGATTGGGCCGCTGCCCACCGAAGATCATGCCGAGCGCAACCGAGAGCCTGCCCGGTTCCTCGAGCGAGGAAAGCCGATCCTGTTGGGCGAGCGCCACGACCTGCCACTCGAGTGCCGAAAGTCCGCTTTCGGCTCTGGCGCGCGGCGGCCAGGCGACGTTCGCCGGAGCGGCGGTGGCAGCGCCTTGCAGTGCTGCGAAGTCCATATAGGCCATGGTCATTCTCCCTGCTTCATGGCCGGCGGGCGGACGCACCGCTCCCTTCCGCCCAGCCTCGGCTGGCGGTCACCGGCAAATGTCTGTCGCGAAGGCGCGGAAATCCGGTCGCGGGAGCAGCGCTCTCGCGGCGGCGTTCAATGCCTCGAGCTGTGGTGGCGCGCGAACGCGCCTGGATCAGGCCGTGGCCTGACCTCGATCTTTATGAAGTTTGCGCATAGGCGGCTCCTTCAGCTGGTCCCCGATCCGAAGGTAGGATCATTCCATACCGACTGGTATAGAAGTCGTGCTGCGCCGCGTCAAGAAGCTTTCTATACCGGCTGGTATTTTTTTGTCCAGCACTGGTTGCGGAGGCGTTCCGGGCGGCTATTCCGGCGAGCCCGTCGGACAAGCTGACTCTGGTGGCCCATCCCCCGAACCGACGGGCGGCGCCGAAAGCGCCCAGGTGAACCGGTAGTAGCTGTCACTCCCGGCGGCCTCGCGCGAACTGCAGGTAAAACCTATTGCGGCCGGAGTCCCGCCCTTGGGCCCGGCCTGCCGCCATATTCTCTTCGCCGATCGCCTGCCCCCGCCCAGCGCATGTATGAGGACGCTCTCACTGTTCCCATGGGCACCCGAAGACTTCTTGCACGTTGATTCCTAACCTGCGTTAGGAAGGTTCCAATGAAGGACAACAAGAGGATCGTCGCGGTCGGCTTGCTGACCGAATTCGATCTCGAAAGACTGGGCGCCGGGTTCAGCCGCGCATGGCCCGTCGATAGCGCACCATGCTTCGGCGAGCTACTCGCGCAAATCGATGCGGCTGATCGCGAGTTGTGGCGGGCGCGTGACCGCGAGCATCTGATCGTCACACAACCCGCGGAGACGCAACGGCGCCGATAGTGCCTACGGCGGTTCAACCGGGCGGTCCGGCTCATCTTCACTGCCCGGCAGCACTTCGAGTCATGAGTATTCGGGGCCTGAGTTACCAGAAGGCGGGAGCGGCGGCTTTCGGACGTCTGCAGACTGGCGACTTTTGGGTACCTGGACGGTGATAGCTGCCATGGAGCAATCATCGTCTTCCATTCTGCTCCCTCACCGGAGAGCTGACAGGCCCACTGCGATCGCACCCATCGGGCCCGCCTGCCGCGCGAACGACGCGATGCCCATATCGCAATCGATCTCACTCTCGCCGTCACCGATGTATCCACCGAGCGACAGGATCGCAGCACGCCGGACACGGTCAACGAGCCACGGGCGGGCACAGGCGATGCCGCCGCCGAATGCTATTCGTTCCGGGGCCACGGCGAGGATCAGAGCTGCGACGAGCTCGCCCAGATCATGCGTGACATCGTCCCAGATCGAGTGATCGTCTCCAAGCGCCTCGCCGCGTACACCGCTGCGGGCCGCGATCGCGGGGCCCGACACCAGCCCTTCGACG
>DATLJJ010000237.1:0-3413 GCA_035538975.1 Sphingomonas sp.
CACATTTTCACGTAATGGAAACGTGTAAAGGACAAGTAGTCGGCTTAAGCTTTAACGATGTACCAGGCGCCCAGAAGCCGCCCAGACACCGAGCCGCCGCCCACATGTCCCTTCATCTAAATCACTATGTCAAAGAGCGCAAAAGACCGACGCCCCTGCCTACCCCTTTTTCTCGGGGCGACCTGTGCGCCTGGTTTTTGGTGACCGTGTCGCCGTTGGGCCGTTTCAGTGGCCCGCAGCGCCGCGGTGAGAGGGCATATATGTGGGGGTCTCCGATGCGTCAACAGGCTTTTGGAATTTTCTGTCTTTTTTCCGAAACACAGCCCGAAACCCGCGGAAAACCGTGCTTTCACTGCATATAAACACCTGGGGTGCATGACGCTCGCATGACCGAATCAACCGCGCCCGCGCCGAATCAGCCGATCGAATCGCTGAAGCGACAGGTGCGCAGCGCGGTGCTGTGGCGTTCGGGCACCCAGATCGCGGGCCAGATTCTCGCCTGGGGCTCCACCTTCGTTGTGCTCCGGCTGTTGAGCCCCGCCGACTATGGCCTGTTCGCGATGACGCAGGTCGTGCTGGTGCTGCTCAACATGCTCAATGGCTATGGATTGGCGAGCGCGCTCATCCAGCGTGGCGAGGCGGGCGTGCAGGCGCAGCGCCAGCTCTTCGGCATGCTCCTGCTGCTCAACCTGGCGCTTGCGCTCGCCCAACTTGCAGTCGCGCCGCTCGCTGCAGCCTATTACCGGCAGCCGCTGGTGGCTGACCTGCTGCGCGTGCAGGCGCTGCTCTATCTGGCCACGCCCTTCATCGCGCTCCCCCAGGCACTGCTTTCGCGCGCAATGGACTTCAAGCGGCAGGCCAAGGCCAACCTCGCCTCGGGGATCGCCGGAGCTGCGGCAGCGCTCGGCGGTGCGCTGGCGGGATTCGGCGTGTGGACACTGGTGCTGGCGCCGATCGCGCTATTCGGCGTGCGCGCGATCGCCTTGACCTGGGCGGCGCGCGCGCTGGTCCGCCCGAGCTTCGACTTCCGTGGCGCGGGCGACATGGCGCGCTATGGCGCAGTGATGGCCACCGGCCAGCTTTTCTGGTTCTTCCAGAGCCAGGCCGATGTGTTCATCGCCGGGCGAGTGTTCGAACCCCACATGCTGGGCATCTACACGACCAGCCTGTTCCTGACGCAGATCTTCGTCTCCAAGTTCGTACCGCCGCTCAACGAAGTCGCCTTCTCGGCCTATGCGCGGCTGAAGGATGATCGCAGCGCAGTGGGCGCCGCCTTCGTCAAGTCGGCGCGGCTGATCATGACGGCCGCCATGCCCTTCTACCTGGGGCTCGCGGTGACCGCCGAGCCGCTCGTCGCCGTGGTGCTGGGGCCGAAATGGGCGGAGGCGGCGCCCGTGGTGCAATGGCTGGCGCTCGCCATGCCGATGATGACGCTACAGACACTTTATTCGCCAGCGAGCGACGCCTGCGGGCGTCCCGGCATCAGCGCGCAGAATGGCGCCGTCGGTGCAATCCTGCTGCCGGTCGCGTTTCTGGTC
The DNA here is from genome assembly GCA_035538975.1 of Sphingomonas sp. Classification (GTDB taxonomy): domain Bacteria; phylum Pseudomonadota; class Alphaproteobacteria; order Sphingomonadales; family Sphingomonadaceae; genus Sphingomonas. The sequence continues at coordinate 1,539 of DATLJJ010000237.1, forward strand.
GGCGTGCGCTGGGGAGTGATGGGGCTCGTCGCGGCGTGGTTCGCAGCCTATCCGATCTATCTCGGCATCTCGACGTGGCGCACGCTGCCCGTGATCGGCGTGCGGTTCCGCGATCTGGCGGTGGCGATCGCGCCGGCAGTGCTTGCCTCGGCAGCGATGGCGCTCGGCGTCGTGCTCCTCGACCGGCTGCTGCCCGCGCTTCCCGCGATGATGCGGCTGGCGGCGCTCATCGCTATGGGCGCAACGCTCTACGCCGGGCTGCTCTATGCCTTTGCCCGGCCGATGCTGCGCGAAGTGATAGCGCTGATTCGCGACCGACCGGCGCGGGAGTGAAGGGCGGGCCCCAACTCGGGGCGCTCGTCTCTCAAACCGCCTGGATATAGGCGCGCATCGCCTCGGCTTCGGACTCGATGCGCTCGATGCGATATTTGACGAGGTCGCCGATCGAGACGATGCCCACGCACCGCCCGCCCTCGAGCACCGGAAGATGCCGGACGCGGCGCTGCGTCATCAGCGCGAGCGCGCCGAGCACCGACTCGCCGGGATCCACGGTGAGCGCCGGCGAAGTCATCACCTCGCGCACCTTGCGATCGAGCGCCGACGCGCCCTCGCGCTCGAGGCCGTAGATCACGTCGCGTTCGGAAAAGATGCCGGCTACGGCGCCGCCCTGCATCACCGTCACTGCGCCGATTCGCCGGGTGGCGAGCAGTGCCACGGCTTCGGACACCGTCTGATCGCCGTCGATCGAGACGACTTCGTGCCCCTTGCCCCCCAGGATTGCCGCGATCGTCATCGCTCGTCTCCACTTTCGGGTTCAGGCGGTTGTTTCTCCCACGAATCGCCCCCAATTGCAAAGCCATGGAAGAGGACCGCCGCGACCTCGACGACCCCGAATATGCAGCCTTCGCCTGGGGGCGGTTCCGCCGCATCCTCGGGTGGATGGCGCTGGTGTCGCTCGTCACTGCGCTGCTCGCGGAGGCTGTGCTCTACTGGTCGCTGGGCGAGCTCAACTTCGTGACGGCCAGCGCCACTTTTCTGGGCGTGTTCCTGACGATGATGCTCACCGCGGCGCTGATGGGGCTGATGTTCCTGAGCTCGGGCAGCGGGCATGACGAGCGCGTGGAAGACCGGCTGAAAGGCGAGATCGATCTCGATTAGCGCTCGAGCCTGAGCGCGAAGTCCAGCTTCGCCTCGCCATTGGCGGGAACGGTCACGCGCCACGTCTTTCGCCCCTTGCGCTCGATCAGTTCGGCGCTCGAGGAGGCGAGCTTGTAGGGGATCGCCAGCTCGAAAGTCTCGGGCGTGGCACGCGCATTGGTCACGCTTGCTGTGAAGGGCTGGCGCTTCGCCGACCGGGGCCGCGCGACCAGCGTGTAGCGGACGTCGGTCGACTCTCCGGTCTCGATCTCGACTTCGTCGCCGATCGCCCGATCGGCGAGCCGGCTTTCGCCGACGAGCAGCGAGGCGTCGCCCGCCTCTTCGAACACCGCGACGGCGCCTGCAGGCAGCGGCAGACCGAGGCCCTGGCGATCGAGATTGTCCGTGCGCAGGGTGCGAATCGCAGCCTGGCTGCGCGGCTCGTCATCCGGATCATGGTCGAAGGGAGCGAAGCTGCCGGCATAGATACGTGTGAAGCGAACGCCGCGCCGATCGATCATCGCCACCTGCTTGCGGCTCTGCGCGGCAACCGTGACCGGCTCGGGAATCCGGTAGAGCTTGAGGTCACCGAGATCCTCCTGCTCGGCGACCATCCTCGCGACGGGTGCCGCGGCGGAGAGGCCGGCCCGTTTGGCGCTGACGACGATCTCTTCGAAGGAGCCGATGTCCTCGGCCGTCACCGCCTCGGGTGCCGGAGGCGCGGGCGGCGCGATGCCC
>DATLJJ010000238.1:0-3827 GCA_035538975.1 Sphingomonas sp.
CCGGCTTGCGCACCCAGCCGGCGACCTTGTCGCCACGCGCGTGATAGCTGAGCTTGCCCTCGGGCGGCGCCCCATGCCGGACCAGCCCCGCGGCCTTGGCGGTAGCCCAGCGCCCCGGCGGGATAGTCGCCGCCACCAACGCCGTATAGTTCGCATAATCGCCGACGGAGGCACTGAACCGCGACAACCGGTCCATCGCGGTCTCGACGTCCTCGATGGCGCCATAGCCCGAGAGCTGAACGACGGTGTTGGTGCTGTCGATCAGGCGCCCCGGAGCATAGCGTGGCGCGCCGATCGCCAGAGGCTTCACCTGCCCCTTGAGCGCCGCGTCACCTTCGGCGCCGCCCGTGCCGGCGTAGGTCGTCAGCAGCGGCTGATCCAGCCAGGTGTCATTGACCCCGAACGCGATCGTGGCGACGCCGTTCGAGATCGAGGGCTGCGCGAGCACCCTGCCGTCGAAGCGCTGGACATAAGCCGACCATGCGTCGCCGGGTTGACCCGACCAGATCTGGATGCGGGAATCCGCCAGCATGTACCGCGGAAAGTCCGGCCACGGCTCGATCGCGAGCGCCAGCGACGATTGGGGCGACTGGATCGCACCGCCGAAAGACCCGTCGAACAGGTCGTATCGCAGCGCCGGGAGCTGGGTGACCGCAGGCCACCACACGTCGCTGTTCAGATGGCAGACACGATCGTCATTCGCGCTGGATGCGAGCAGGATGACGGCGGCGTCGGCTACGGGGTCGTAGCCGTCGATGCGGATAAGGAATGCGGTCACGTCAGGCGCTCTTTGGAATCGGGATGAGGTCGATCAGGTTGGCGCGCCATTCCCAGCCGGCGGCGGTGCGCCAGATGGTGCCCAGCTCGCCCGTCAGGTTGCCGAGGTAGCAGCGCTGCTGCCGGAGGCTGTCCGTTGCCGGATCGGTCACGAGCACGATCGGCTCCTGCCCGGCCACCAGTTCCAGCAACGGCTGCACCTTCTGTTCTGCCTCGTCTTTTCGGACTGCGGGGAAACTGAGGCCGAGCGTGCGCAGCTTGGCGGCGCGGCGGCGGATCAGCACACCGGTCGGCGACCAGCCGACGCTGCCAAGGTCGCGCACGCCGAAGGCGCCGCCGAAAGCGAAATTGCGCTCGAGCGTCATGCGCCGGCCGACCGCCAAGCGCGCGATCGTGACGGGGGCGTTGGACAGGCTCTGGATCAGGAACCGCCAGTAGCGGCGCGCGGGGAGGCCAACGTCACCGGCCCAGTAGCCCACGCCCCGGCCGTGGCTCGGGAACACGCTGCCGGCAAGGAAGGGGATGCCCGCGGCGTGCGTCACGAGCCCGGTGTTGAAAGCCGCGTTGGTCGCGCTCTGCACGCCCATCGTCCAGGCCGTCGAGGCGTCGGTGCAACCGAAGAATAGCGCGGTGTCGATCGACTGATCTGAGCCGAGGTCGACTTCCACGCTCACCTGCGACTGACCGCCCAGGCTTTTCCAGACCACCCCGGCGTAATCGTTGGCGACCGCGCTGGCGAGGTAGCCGACAGCCGTACCCGACGACATGGAGGGCGTGAACGGCAATGGCCGCATCACAAAGGCGTTAGCCATCAGACCATTACCTCGTAGATCGTCTGTTCCTCATCGAGGTTCAGTTCGATGCGCGTGATCAGCCCCGGAGCGTTCACGCCTTGCTCGGGGTCGATCAGCTGTACGGTGGGAAGCCCGGCCGCAGGGTCCGGCCAGATCAGTTCCGCCACGACGACCTTGAAGCGCCGACGCTCGGTCCCGATCAGCGCCCCCCGCGCGGTGAGCGCTGTGACCGCGTCGGCGGAGGCATCGAAAAAGCCCTCGGCGGGATCGTCGCTCCCGTCGCGCGCTCCCGGATAGCGAGCCTTGATCGACGAATCGCTCTGGATTTCGATGCGCGCCGCGCGCGACCCCGCGGCGATGTCAGCCGGTAGAGCCGTCATATTCCCCCGTACGCTTTCTGGAAATTGCGGGCGTTGCTGAAGAAGTCGCTCGATGAGCCGCCGCCCGCGATTTGGCCGAGCAGACCGTTCATATCGCGAAGCTGATCGGAGACCTGGCTGAGCAGCTCCGCACTCGTCTGGGTGTTCGCCGCGGTGGCCTGAACGAAGGGATCAACCTCGGTGCGGATCGGCTTGGCGTTGTCGATCGTGGAGATCGCCTTGTTGGTGTACGACTGGATCAGATCCATCGCCTCGAAGTATTTCGAGGTGGAGCCTTCGAGCTGGCGCTCGATCTCCAGCCACCGCTGGGCCGCGTCGATATACTGGCCTTGGTCGACGTTCTGCCCCGCATCGATCTTGTCGAGGAAGGGCTGCAGCGATGCGCGCGCCATCGCTTCCTGATCGCGGATCGAATAGGGCGACGAGTTGCCGAAACCGAGATCCTTCAGGAAGTCCTTCAGGTCCGCGGAGGCTTCGCGCGCGCTGGCCTTGGTGCGCTCCAGCTCCAGCTGGTACAGCCGCTGGGCCTGCGCCATCTCTTCAGCCGAGGCGCCACCCTCCTTCAGCGCGTCGATCGTCTTCTGCCAGTCCTTGTTGAACTGGTCGATCGCGTAGCCTACGGGATCGACGATCGCGGCGAGACGCTTCGGCACGTCTTCGATCCGCATCACCTTCTCCATCGCCTTTTCGACGTCGTCGCCGGAGCGCGCGATGATGTTCTTCGATGCCTGGCTGATGCCGTCGATCACGGCGTTGGTGAACGCGTACTTGATCGCGTACTCCATCGCCTCCTGCTCGCCACCCTCGCCGAAGTCCTTCAGCATCGAGTGGCCGAAATTGTTGTAATGGAGCGGCTTGCTCGTGTTGGTGAGCGCCACGCGCGCCTTGCCGTCCCAGCTGCCAATGGTGAGGCCGGGAATCGAGCTGATGGTCGCGCCGAGCTGCTCGGCGAGCCGGTTCACTCCCTCTGCGACGGAACCCGCTGCGCCGGACGCGCCAGAACGGGTCGAATCCTTGTTGCCGAACCCGGTTCCGCCGGTGACGATGCCGTTCTCAAGCCCGATCGAGGCGCTGCCCCACTTGGTCGATTTGAAAACCGAGCCGAACAGGTTGGAGACCAGCGGCAGCGCGACCGAAGCAATGGCGAGGTACGGCATGGCCGACGAGAGCGCGCCGCTGAGGCCACCGAGCCCGCCTGCTTTCGGGGCGAGGCCCAGACCGCCGAGGCCGAGCGCGTCCACCGAACCTTTGGCGCTCATGGACCAGTCGGCCTTGTTGCCGAACATGCCCAGCGCGCCAAGCAGGCCGCCACCCATGCCGCCCGCGCCGGAGGTCGCGCCCATGTCGGACAGGATTGAGCTGAGCGACGTCTTCTGGCCCGACAGGAGAGCAAGCGTCCAGCGCGCCGCCACCTCGGCGATCACGCCGAACATCTCATCGCGGAAGTCCTCGACGATGCTGCGACCGCCGCTGCGGAAGGCGTTGTAATAGAAGCTCGCCAGCGTCGAGATATTCTCTTGCTGGCGCTGGAATGCCTCCTGCTCGGCGCGCTTCTGGAGACGCTCCGCCTCGTCAGCGGTGCGCTTCGCGTCTCGCGCGTTCTCGTCGCCCTTGCCCCTCGCCGTGGTGACGCGCGACTGCACGCGGGCGATAGCCTCCTCGATCAGCAGTCGGTCCTTCGCGGTAGTGGCGAGGGCGCGCGCCGCCTCAAGCTGCGCGAGCATCGAATCGTTCGCGCTATCGAGTGCAGCCTTTTGCTCGGCCGTCAGCGCCGTCTGGTCGCCGGCCGCGGTGATCAGCGATGCATAGGCGTCGGCCTGCTGCTGGAAAACGTCGAGCTGGGCGCGTAGCCCCTCGGTCTCGCGCTCCTGCGCCG
>DATLJJ010000239.1:0-3095 GCA_035538975.1 Sphingomonas sp.
CCCAGCCCTCGGTCGCGACGAAGGTGGGGCCGTCGATGGCCATCTGCCCGCCGTTCTCGCCGACGCCGCCCTTGATCGACTGCTCGTGCGGGATGCCCGGATGCGGCGGCGGCGAGACGCGCACCGCGACGACATTCTCGCCGGCCGCCGGTACGATGTCGAAGGCGCCGCGGATGAAGGCGCCCGTGGTCGTCCCCAGCTTCTCGCCGTTCAACCAGATTTCAGAGGCATAGTTGATGCCGTTGAAGCGCAGCGTGAGCTTCTTGCCCACCGCTTCGGCAGGCACGCGGAAAGCTGTGCGGTACCACCAGTCCTGCCGCGACAGGCTTTCGGGGATCGCGAGGTTGTTGAGCCCGTAATAAGGATCCGGATAGACGCCGCGGTCGACCAGCGTGGTGAGCACGGTACCCGGCACGGTCGCGGCGAGCCAGCGGCTCGCATCGAAGCCGGGCCGCGACAGCGCCGCCCCGCCCTGTTTCACCTCGGGCGCGGCAGCCAGGTGCCAGCCGTTCAATTGCCAGCGCTCGCCGTCGATCGGCCGGAGCACCGGCGCGTCCGGCACGGGCTTTGCGGCCGGTGCGGTCCCCGCCCCCCTGGCCTGCGGCAGCGTCCAGGGATCCTGCTGGCGCCACAGCCCGGTGTTGGCGCGGTTCTGCCATTCCCAGCCCACGCCGACGCGCCACATCTGGACGAGATCGAAGGCGGGCGGATTGCCGGCTGCGCGACGGATGGCAGCAGCGTCGAGCGCGGAATCGTCGACCGCGGCGTGGACGAGCGCGCCGCCGAAATGCGGCTGCCCCTCCGCCACCGGCGCAACGCCGATGCGCGGCGCGACCGGCGCGGAGCGGACCGCCGCGGTCGCCACTTGCCGCCCGTCGACATAGACCCGTGCGACGCGCCCGTCGGAGACCGCCGCGACATGCGTCCATTTGCCCGCTGCGATCGCCGCGCCCGGCAGCCGCGCGCCGCCGTCGGACAGCACCAGCCGCCCGTCCTCCAGGGCAAGGCACCGGCACGCGCTGCCCGAAGCCGCCCCCAGCGCGAGCAGCGCCACGCGTCCCTGCTGGATCGAATCGGGACGAACCCAGGCGGAGAGCGTGTAGGACGCGCCCTCGCTCACCAGCGCGGCGGCGTTCGTCAGATCGCGCTCGATTCCGATGCCGCCGGCCAGGAAACGCGCATTATAGGGGCCGCCGTTTTCCGGTGTGGCCGCCACGGCCGGGATCACGAACGCGCTTGCGAGCAGCAACCCGAGCATGGGCTTGGCCATCTTCCCCTCCTGTTTCGCTTCGCGCCGTCAGCGCCGCGTGCTTTTGCACAGGTTCGAGCAGATCGGATGATTACATTCAACAATTTTATTTAATTCACCACCCCCTGCGCGCGCCGCTTGCCTTCGCGTCGCTCCTGACCCAAAGCCATGCGCATGAACAATGCGCCCCGCGGCACAGTCCGGCTTTCGGGAACCAATCTCGAGCGGGCCGCTGACCATAATCAGCGCGTGACGCTGCACGCGATCCGCGTCGGCGGATCACTGACGCGCGTGGAGCTGGCCGAGATCACCGGCCTCACGCCCCCCGCCATCGCCAACATCACCAAGCGGCTGCTCGCCGAGGGGCTGATCGAAGAGGCCGGCCGTCGCCGCGGCGGGCGCGGCCAGCCGCCGACCAAGCTCGTGATCAATCCCCACGCCTGCTACGCGGTGGGGGTCAACGTCGACCGCGACCACATCACGATCGTCATCGTCAATTTCCTCGGCGAGACGGTCGCGCGCGTGTCGCGCGAAGTCGAGTTCGCGCTGCCCGAGGACGTCCGCAGCTTCTATCTGAGCGAGATCGAGGCGCTGATCACCAGGTCGGGGATCGATCCGGCGCGGATCGTCGGCGTGGGCGTCGCCAGCCCCGACGATCTGGGCGTGGTGGACCTTCCCGACCGGCCGGCCACCTATGCCGAATGGGAGTCGGTCGATCTGGCGGGGTTGTTCGCCGAGCCGCTCGACCTGCCCGTCTTCGTCGAGAACGACGCCGCCGCGGCCGCGATGGGCGAGCTGCAGCTCGGGCTGGGGCAGAAGTCGTCGAGCTTCTTCTACATCCTCGTCTCCTGGGGCCTCGGCGGCGGACTGGTGGTCGACGGCACCTATTTCCGGGGCGCCGACGGCCGCAGCGGCGAGCTGGGCTTCCTGATGGCCGACGACGGGAACGGCGGTCGCGCCCAGGTGCAGCATTTCGTCTCGCTTTCGGGCCTTTCGCGTGCGCTGGAGGCGGAGGGGCTGACGATCGCCGACATGCTTCGCTCGAACGGCGATGATGCCAGGATCGAACGGATCGTCGACACCTGGATCGCCGGCGCGATCGAGCGCCTCGCCGAACCGCTGATCGCAATCAACTGCCTGATCAATCCCGCCGCGGTGTTCGTCGGCGGGCGGCTCCCCGGCCGCTACGTCGACCGGCTGGCCGAGCGGATGAACGCGCTGCTCAAACAACGCGCCTCGAACGTGCCCGCGCTCGCGCCGGTGCATCGCGCGATGCTGGCAGAGGACGCGCCCGCGGTGGGCGCCGCGATCCTGCCCTTCAGCTATTTCCTGCTCCCCAAGCCCAGCGCGCTCTGGAAACCCTCCAGCGCCGGAGCAGAGGCCGCGAGCGCTTCCGCCGCCTGAGCCTCCAAGCCGAGCCGTCCCGAACTGTAACCGTCGCGCAATAATCACGCTTGACCGCAGAATTAATTTAAGCAAATTTCGTTTTTAATCTCGCTGACGGCGGATCGTCGCGGCGGGGAACACGCTCACACGCCCGGATCCACCGGGCTCCTGGCACCCCGGCGTGAAGATCGGACCCAGGCTAAAAGGAGGGGAAGAAATGGCGATCGAACGCGCGCGCCTGTCGCACATCCAGATGTTGAAGCTCGCCGGCAGCGCCTCCGCGCTGGCCCTGGTCTGCATGTCGGGCGCGGCCCGGGCGCAGGACACCAGCGCCTCCGAAGCGCAGACCGCGTCCCCGGATGCCGAAGGCGACGATGCGATCATCGTGACGGGCATCCGCGCCAGCCTGTCGGCCGCGCAGGAAATCAAGCGCAACTCCGATACGGTGGTCGACGCCATC
>DATLJJ010000240.1:0-3109 GCA_035538975.1 Sphingomonas sp.
GCGCCTGGGACGAATCGGCGAGCTATCTCGACTGGGCGCGCAAGCCCGTCACCACCGGTCCCTACAAGGTCGTCGAGCTCAAGCCCGACGTGTCGTTGACCCTCGAAGCGCATGACGAATATTGGGGCGGCCGCCCGCCGCTCAAGCGCATCCGTTTCCTCGAAGTGCCCGAGGTCGCGAGCCGCATCAACGGCCTGTTGTCGGGCGAATACCAGTTCGCCTGCGACATCCCGCCGGACCAGATCGCCGGCATCGAGAAGAACTCCGCCTTCGAAGTGCAGGGCGGCACCATCCTCAATCACCGCCTCACCGTGTTCGACAAGAACCACGCCGTGCTCGCCAATCCCTTGGTTCGGCGCGCCTTCACCCATGCGATCGACCGCCAGGCCATCGTCGACAGCCTGTGGGCCGGCCGCACCCGCGTGCCGAAGGGGCTGCAATGGGAGTTCTACGGCGACATGTTCAACGCCGACTGGAACGTGCCCGCCTATGATCCGAAGCTCGCGCAGGATCTGCTCAAGCAGGCCAATTACAAGGGCGACGCGATCCCCTATCGCCTGCTCAACAATTACTACACCAACCAGGTCGCGACCGCGCAGATCCTGGTCGAGATGTGGAAGTCGGTCGGCCTCAACGTTCAGATCGAGACCAAGGAAAACTGGTCGCAGATCATGGAGCGCGGACCGGCACGCGCCGTGCGCGACTGGTCGAACTCGGCTGCGTTCAACGATCCGGTGTCCTCGCTGGTCGCCCAGCACGGCCCGAACGGCCAGCAGCAGCAGATCGGCGAATGGACCAATGCCGAACTGAACAAGCTCTCGGAGTTCCTGGAGACCTCGACCGACCGCGCCGCGCGCAAGAAGGCGTTCCGCCGCATGCTGGAGATCGCCGAGCGCGAGGACCCCGCCTACACCGTGCTGCACCAGAACGCGACCTTCACCGCGAAGCCGAAATCGATCAAGTGGAAGGCCTCGCCTGCCTTCGCGATGGATTTCCGCGCCGGCAATTTCGAGGCCTGAGGTGACGCAGCTGATCGCCATTGCAGGCCTGAGCGTCGCCTTCAGCGGCGTGCCGGTGCTGCGCGGCGTCGATCTCGCTCTGCAAAAGGGCGAGGCGCTCGGCCTCGTCGGCGAGTCCGGCTCCGGCAAGTCGGTGACGTGGCTGGCTGCGCTCGGCCTCCTGCCGCGGCATGCGCAGGTCGCAGGTTCGGTGCGGCTGGACGGACGAGAGATCCTCGGCGCGCCGTCCGCAGAACTCGATCACGTCCGGGGCGGGCGGATCGCCATGATCTTCCAGGATCCTGCCAGCGCGCTCAACCCGGTGCTCACCATCCGCAAGCAGCTTTGCGAAGCGCTGGCGCTGCATCGCGATCTCTCGGGCGAGGCGGTGAAGGCGGAAGCGCGACGGCTGCTCGACCTCGTCGGCATCCCCGACGCGGCGCGGCGGCTGTCCGCCTATCCGCACGAGTTCTCCGGCGGCCAGGTCCAGCGCGTCATGATCGCGATGGCACTCGCCGGAAATCCCGATCTGCTGATCGCGGACGAGCCGACCACGGCGCTGGATGCCACTATCCAGGCCCAGATACTGGAGCTGCTCTCGCTGGTCCGCCGCGAGATGGGCATGGCGATGGTCCTGATCAGCCACGATCTTGGCGTCGTTGCCGAGAATTGCGATCGCGTCGCGGTGATGTATGCCGGGCGCATCGTCGAAGCGGCGCCGAGCAACCAGCTTTTCGCCGATCCCGTGCATCCCTATGCGCAGGGCCTGATCGGCGCATTGCCGCCGCTCGACGGGCCGCGTCGGCGCCTCACTGCCATTCCTGGAACGGTGCCTGATCCGGCGCACATGCCGAGCGGCTGCGCCTATGCGCCGCGCTGCGCGCTTGCCGGCGAATCGTGTGGCCTTGCTGCGCCGACCCTGGCGCCGATCGCCGATGACCGCAGCGTCGCCTGTGTCCGCGCCGAGGCTTCGCGCCGCGCGGTGCTCGGGATGGCTGCGGAATGAGGCCTCCGCTCGTCGAAGTGTCCGCGATCTCGCGCAGCTATGCCATGCGCTCGGGTATGTTCGGACGCGCGACGGCCGTTCATGCCGTCGACGGCGTGTCGCTCACGATTGCCAAGGGAGAGACGCTCGGCCTCGTCGGCGAGTCCGGCTCGGGCAAGTCGACCACGGGCCGCATCGTGCTCGGCCTCGAGCCGCCCGACAGCGGCGATGTGCGGTTCGAGGGCAGGCCCATGGCTGCGCCGGGAACGGCCGCGTGGCGGGCGCAGCGGGCGCGGATGCAGATGATCTTCCAGGACCCGCTGGGGGCGCTGGACCGGCGCTTGCCCGTCGCGGTTCAAATCCGAGAGCCGCTCGACATTCACGGCCTCGGCACGCCCGCCGAGCGCGAAGATCGCGTCCGGGAGCTGCTGCGCGCGGTCGAGCTGACACCGGCCCACGGCGCACGCTATCCTGGCGCGCTCTCCGGCGGCCAGCGCCAACGCGTCGTGCTGGCGCGAGCACTGGCCACGAAACCCGATTTCCTCGTTTGCGACGAGCCGGTCAGCGCGCTCGACGTCTCGATCCAGGCGCAGGTCGTGAACCTGCTTTGCGACCTGCAGGCGCAACTATCGCTGACGCTGCTGTTCATCAGCCACGATCTGCGCGTCGTCAGGCAGATCAGCAACGTCGTGGCCGTGATGTATCTCGGCCGCATCGTCGAGATCGGCAGCGCCGACGATCTGTTTGCGCGGCCCGAGCATCCCTACACCCAGGCGCTGGTCTCGGCCTCGCCCGCACCTGGCCGCCGCAGCGCGGGCCGTATCGTTCTGTCAGGCGATCCGCCGAACCCGGCCGCGCGGCCGAACGGCTGCGCCTTCCATCCGCGCTGTCCGCGCGCCGTCCCGCGCTGTGCCAGCGAGGTGCCGGCGCTCCTGGCTGTCGGCGGCAACCGCCAGGTGGCCTGCCATCTCGTCACGGGCGCCGAGACACGGGACGCCGCCTGATGGGACGCTATCTCGCCATTCGGATCGGACGCGCCGCGCTCACGATCGTCCTCGTCGTCACCTTCGCCTTCATCGTGCTGCGACTCTCCGGGGATCCCGCGCTGATGATTTTGGGACCCGAG
>DATLJJ010000241.1:0-3265 GCA_035538975.1 Sphingomonas sp.
GGCTGGAAGAATATCCATTTTCGGTTGGCGACGCGGGCGCGGCCGTAATCGATAGCATCCCCGAAGACCGAGGCGGCGAGGCGAATCTCGCCTTCGGTGAGGGCGCGTGTCGACATGGCTGCAAGATGGCGCCGCTCGCCCGATTTGTCAGTACCCGCCCGCGCATCCGTTGGGACGCAAGCCGCGGCGGGGGCAATCGCACCGATGCGTGCGAAACCTCCGCCGCGGGGCCGAGACCAGCCGCGCCGATAGCGTCAGCGCTGCTCGAGCCGCTCGCGGTTGCGGTCGTGGATGGCGGCGCCTTCGGGCGTGATCGCGTCGGCGAAATCGGCCATGAAATCGAGCACGGGGCGAATCTCGATCTCGCTAGGACCGGGCATGGGATTGGGGCAGCGCTTCACCCATTCGACGGCTTCCGCCATGTCCTTCACTTCCCACTGCCAATAGCCGGCGACGAGCTCGCGCGTCTCCGCGAACGGGCCGTCGATCACGGTGCGGCTCGCGCCGTCGAACGCCACGCGCTTGCCCTGCGCCGAGGGAGTGAGGCCGTCACCGCCGAGCATCACGCCGGCGTTGATCAGCTCCTCGTTGTACTTGCCCATCGCCTCGACCAGCTCGGGCGTGGGCATCGCGCCCGCCTCGCTGTCGCTGGTCGCTTTCACGAACACCAGTACGCGCATCTTTCGTCTCCTCTTTCATCGAGGCGGAAAGCCCTGCCTCGCACATACGACGAACGGGGCGCAGCCGGATCGACACGGAGGGCGTGATTTTTTTTCAGAGCTCCGCCAGCCCCTCCTGCACCATGTCGATCTCGCGCACGCCGCGCTGGCGGCGGGCGGTGTTGACGAGGTCGCGCAGTTTCTCGCGGCGGGCGCGGGCACGCTCGACGTCGCGGATGAGGAGCGGAGCGGTGCGCGTCGTCTCGTCGGACGACGTGACGCCGATCGTGCCGATATCGGCCATCTGGTTGATGATCGAGAAGTCGATGCGAACATCCTTGACGCGGTAGAGCTCGATCTCGTCGATCGATTTGCGCACGATGCCGCGGTGGAGGATCAGCCGATCGGGCGTGACTTCATAGGTAGTCGCCAGATTGTCGAACCATTTGACGAGCAGGATCACGAGCGCCGCGGCCATCAGCACCGGCAGGAGCAGCGCGACGCCACGGAGCGTCCCCTGCGCGAGGAAATAGAAACTGCCGATCAGCCCGACGAGGAACAACAGGCAAGTTCCCCATCCCGCGAGCGTGCCGCGCAGCCATCCCAGCGTCGAGGATCGAAAACGGTCGATTACTTGCGTCATGGGCCCCCCTCCGGTTGCGTGGAGGATAGCGCGCTCGTGCAGGACATAAAGCCCTCCGCTTCATGGAGGGCCCTGGGTGCCCGGCGTTACTCCGCCGGCGCCGGATCGCCCGGGCCGACGACCTTCGCCTGCACCTCGACCTTGCGTCCGCTGGCGAAGGTGAGCGCGAGCGGCACCGCGTCGCCGGCCTTTACCGCGGGACCCAGATCGAACAGCATCACATGCTTGCCGCCGGGCGCGAACGCGAGCGTACCGCCGGCGGGCACGGCCACGTCGCGGACCGGCTGCATCGACTTCATGCCCGCATGATCCACCGTCTCATGGAGTTCGGCGCGCACCGCTGCGGGCGTCGAGACCTGGAGCAGCGTGTCGCCCTTCGATCCGCCGAGAACCGTGAAATAGGCGGCGCCCGGCCGGTCGGCGACCGCGGGCAGGCGCACCCATGCGCGCTCGACCTTCGTCTCCGCCGCCTGTTGCTGGCAGCCCGCGAGCAGCGCCACCGCAACGATCCCCGAAAAACCGCGCATCCAATTCCCTCCCAAAGCGGGAGAGTTCCTAGATTTTCATCCTTCTTGCGGCAAGCCGAACCGCACCTATATCCGCTCTCGGGCTGCTCGATCCGCATCGCCTGTTCAGGGGTGCGGAGGGCACGGATTTTGATTTTGAACTGGGGGCCAATGAGGGACCATGGCTAAAGTTATCGGTATCGACCTGGGCACGACCAACAGCTGCGTCGCGGTGATGGAGGGTGGCAAGCCCAAGGTGATCGAGAATGTGGAAGGTGCGCGCACCACGCCTTCGATCGTCGCCTTCGCCAAGGACGGCGAACGACTGATCGGCCAGCCGGCCAAGCGCCAGGCGGTGACCAATCCCGACAATACCGTCTTCGCGGTGAAGCGCCTGATCGGCCGCCGCTTCGACGATCCGATCACCAAGAAGGACACCGAGCTGGTGCCCTATTCGATCGTTCGCGGCTCGAACGGCGACGCCTGGGTCAAGGCGGGTGGCGAGGACTATAGCCCGTCGCAGATCTCGGCCTTCATCCTGCAGAAGATGAAGGAGACCGCCGAGGCCTATCTGGGCGAGAGCGTCAGCCAGGCGGTGATCACCGTCCCGGCGTACTTCAACGACGCGCAGCGCCAGGCGACCAAGGATGCCGGCAAGATCGCGGGCCTCGAAGTGCTGCGCATCATCAATGAGCCGACCGCGGCGGCGCTCGCCTATGGCCTCGAGAAGAACGACGGCAAGACGATCGCGGTCTATGACCTCGGGGGCGGCACGTTCGACATCTCGGTGCTCGAGATCGGCGACGGCGTGTTCGAAGTGAAGGCCACCAACGGCGACACCTTCCTCGGCGGCGAGGACTTCGACTCGAAGATCGTCCAGTTCCTGGCCGACGAGTTCAAGAAGGCCGAGGGCATCGACCTCACCAAGGACAAGCTGGCGCTGCAGCGGCTCAAGGAAGCCGCCGAAAAGGCGAAGATCGAGCTGTCGAGCGCAGCGACCACCGAGGTCAACCTGCCCTTCATCACTGCCGATCAGAACGGGCCGAAGCATCTGGTGAAGTCGATCACCCGCGCCGATCTCGAGCGCCTGGTCGACGACCTGATCCAGCGCACGCTGGAGCCGTGCCGCAAGGCGCTGGCCGATGCGGGCCTCAAGGCCAATGCGATCGACGAGGTCGTGCTCGTCGGCGGCATGACCCGCATGCCCAAGGTCCGCGAAGTCGTGAAGAACTTCTTCGGCAAGGATCCGCACACCGGCGTGAACCCCGACGAAGTCGTTGCGATCGGTGCCGCGATCCAGGCGGGCGTGCTGCAGGGCGACGTCAAGGACGTGCTGCTGCTCGACGTGACCCCGCTGTCCCTCGGCATTGAAACGCTCGGTGGCGTCTTCACCCGCCTGATCGACCGCAACACGACGATCCCGACCAAGAAGTCGCAGGTTTTCTCGACTGCCGAGG
>DATLJJ010000242.1:0-1544 GCA_035538975.1 Sphingomonas sp.
CTGAAGCGCTGCCACGACGCCGAGCAGGCACGCCCGACGCCGCTGCTGCTGCAATACGAGGCTGGTGACTTCAATTGCCTGCATCAGGACCTCTACGGCGAGCACGTGTTCCCGCTCCAGGTCGCGATCCTGCTGTCCGAACCCGGGCGCGATTTCACGGGCGGCGAGTTCGTGCTGACCGAGCAGCGGCCCCGCATGCAATCGCGTGCGGAGGTCGTGCCGCTGGGGCAGGGCGATGCGGTCGCCTTCGCCGTGCATCACCGCCCGGTGCAGGGGACACGCGGCACCTACCGCGTTAATCTACGCCATGGCGTCAGCCGGATCAGGTCCGGCCGGCGCCACACGCTGGGTGTGATCTTCCACGATGCCAAATGAGTGCTGCGATTGACGGCTGATCTGTTCGACAACGTTGCCGAGGCACAGCCGTCGCGCGAGGAGATCGCCGACGGCGCCGTGTTGCTGCGCGGCTTCGTCACGCCGATCGAGAGCGAGCTGATCGAAGCGGTGCGCGCCATCGTGGCGCAGTCTCCGTTCCGGCGCATGATCACGCCCGGCGGCCACCAGATGTCGGTGGCGATGACCAATTGCGGCGAGCGCGGCTGGATCACCGATCACACCGGCTATCGTTACGACCCGGTCGATCCGCGCACCGGCGCGCCATGGCCGGCGATGCCGCCTTTGTTCCGCGATCTCGCCCGCCGCGCCGCGGAGCAGGGCGGTTTCGCCGACTTTGCGCCCGATGCCTGCCTCGTCAACCGCTACGAGCCCGGCGCGCGGCTGTCCTTGCATCAGGACAAGGACGAGCTGGATTATTCGGCGCCGATCGTCTCGGTCTCGCTCGGCCTGCCCGCGACCTTCCTGTTCGGCGGCCCGGCGCGCAGCGACAAGCCGCGCCGCTTTCGCCTGGTGCATGGCGACGTGGTGGTCTGGGGCGGCGCCAGCAGGCTCTCCTATCACGGCGTGGCCCCTCTTGCCGATGGCGAGCATCCGCTGCTGGGGCGGAAGCGGCTTAATCTGACCTTCCGCAGGACGCGCTGATCCGTTTCCTCGCAGCCCTTGCTCGTCTAAGCTGGAGACGGGGAGGCGGCGACATGACAACCACACAGCTCTTGGCCGGCACGGGCGCGGCGAATCGGACAGGTCTTTATCTCGCTGCGCTGCAACTGATGTTCACGCTGGGCTGGACGACCTATGTCGTTTATCTGCCGAGACTCGCGGCCGAGGTTGGCATCGCTCCGAGCGCCGTCATCCTCATCCTCATGCTGGACCAGGGCATCTTCACCATTGCCGACACGGCGATGGGTATCGCGGCGGACAAGCTGACGCCCCATGTCGGGCGACTCGGCCTGTTCGTCGGGCTCATGGCTGCGATCTCCTGCGGCGCCTTCGTCGCGCTCCCCTTCGTTGCCGGCGCCGGTCCGGCCGCGCAAGTCTGGTTCATCGCACTGATCGTGATCTGGTCGATCACGTCCTCTGCGCTGCGCGCGCCGCCGCTCACTCTGCTCGGAAAATACCGCGCCAAGCCCCAGGTGCCGTTCCTCGCG